>CALAQT010000520.1 GCA_937888775.1 uncultured Actinomycetes bacterium
ACCCGGTCCCATGGCCAGAAAGCCGAAACCTGACCACATCGATGCCGAGAGAGCCCGTATTCGCCAACGCCTGCGGCCCAACGGTCGTGCTCCAGGTGCTCTACGGCCCCGGCGACACGATTGCGACGTCGAGCGTGCGAACGATCATGATCGGACAAGCAACGATCGAGCGCCCTAAATAGCGCCGGCGTTTACTGGCGGGCGCGCGCCCAAACCAACCGCCAACCGCGAGCGCCACTCTTCACGGCCGGTGCGAAGCGATCACGCCGGCGGCTCCGTCGGCTCGTCGCAGTGAGCGTTGGTCGGTGAGACGCACCGGCCAGTTTTGCGGGCACCTTCAACGCGACGGCGCCGACGACTGCCGCAGTTGTCCGCTGGTCGATCCCTGCGGACGCTCGCGAGCGTCCGCTGAGGCCGTCCGGCGCCCGAGCTCTGGCCTCTCGGCCGAGAAACCATCAACGAGCTACCGCTTGGTTGGCGCTGCCTGGCTGAATGTGCGTCAACCGGCGGCGGCTCGGCTGATTTGGCTTGATCCGATCGCGCGCAAGAGCTGCGGCAGCGATCGGGGAGAATTGGGGCTACGCGATGACAAAGCAGCTTTTCCCACTTGGTTGCCGACGTGAGCTCCAATGACCCGGCGGTGATCGAGGCGGTGTTGCGCGAGCACGTGCAGGGGCAGATCACGCGGCTCGCCGACGGTTTTCACATCGAGGCCGAGATGGCCGGCGCTAGCGCACGAGACCTCAACCGGACGCTGCTTTCAGCGCTGCGGCGAGCGCAGCGAAAGACCCGGCTGCGGTCCGAGTGGACTTCAGCCGGGGTAACGCATCGCTTCTTCGATTACGTACCCAAGGGCAGCCGGCCCGCGCCCGGATCCTCGCCACCGCAGCGATGAGCTCACGCGGAGGACGTCTCAACTGGGGAACGCTCAACGGACAACGTGAGGGTGCTGCGCGAACGCTCGCATGTGCTGCTTTGCCTACCGGAGCGGCAGCGCCAGCGCGACTCCGCGTCGCTGCTGGTTCTCGTCCGTTGCGCTAGCCGGCGTCGGCGTCGTGGACACTGTCGCTCCTCGATGTGGAGGCGGTAGGGCCAAGCCCGGACCACGCGCGTCCGCTCGGTCGGCGAGCAGATGTGGGCTAACGGCTGGTCCGCTCGCCTCGCGGGGCTGACCGCGCGTCTGCTCGGGGCTGTCGTCTGATGCTGCGGTGGCGCTAGATCGGCTCGCCGGGGAAGCGCAGATCGAAGCGCTGGATGAGCTCGGGAATGCTGTCGGGGTTCATCTCGAGCTTGTGGCGGACGCAGAGCTGGGCCAGGGTCTGTGGGTCGGCTTGTGTGACGCCGCCGAGGTCGACAAGCTCGGCGAAGAATCGCTCGAAGCCGGCGGGCGAGATGATCTCCAGAAGCCGCGCCGGGAGATCGCCGGCGTTCCAGAAGGTGTGCCACTGGTTGCGAGGCTTGAAGATCAGATCGCCTGGGCCTGCGGTCACGACTTCGTCGCCCAGCAGCGCCCCGACGCGTCCCTCCACTATGTAGCTGTATTCGTCCTCGTTTGTGTGGCGGTGCAGCGGGGCGGCGAGCGCTCGGGGGGGCATCGGGTGCTCGACCACCGAGAATCGGTCTCCGGAGTCCTCGCCGTCGAGCATAAACCGAACGCCGATGCTTCCGAGGAACCCGGCGTTGCCGTCCTGGAGCCCCACGACCTTCGCGGTTATGGTTTCCATCGCTGCGCCTTTCAGTGGACAGTAGTGTCGCGTAGAAGCTACAGCCGTCAGCCCGCTGTGTCAAACTTCATCGGTCGGCTATGACGGTCCAAAAGCGTCCGTATCAGAAGAAGCGTCGCGCCGAGCTCGAGGAGCAAACCCGCCGGCGGCTGACCGAGAGCGCCGTCGCGTTGCACGGGACGCTCGGACCTTCCCGCACGTCGCTCAGCGCGGTAGCGAAACACGCAGGGGTGCGCCGTTCCACGCTCTATCGCCACTTCCCCGACGAGGACGCCCTGTTCGCCGCCTGCACGGCGCATTGGATGGCCGACAACCCCCTACCGGACCTCGGCCGCTGGGCGGCGATCGAAGATCCCGACGAGCGCCTCAGCGAGGCCCTGCAGGAGCTGTACGCTCACTACCGGCGCACCGAGCGCATGATGGACAACCTCCTGCGCGACGAGGACGCGATGCCGATCGTCAAGCGGCTGTTCGGCGGTTTCCGCGACTATCTAACGGCCGCCCACCAGACACTTATCGCCGGCAGGCGCGCGCGGGGCGCCCCCCGCCAGCGGATGGTCGCCGCGATCGGCCACGCCCTCGCGTTCGCCACCTGGCGCTCGCTGACTCGCGAGCAAGGACTCGACGATTTGCAGGCTGCCGAGCTCATGTGCCGCCTGGTCAGCGCGGCCTCCCGCAACTCGGCCGCCGCGCCAGGTTGAGGCGAGGAACGGCTACTGACGCCGGGTTGGTCGGGTTCGCCCGTTCAAGAAGCTGGAAGCAGAGCAGATCGCCCCGCTCGTGTTGGTCGGGCGTCCAACCGCGGTCGTCGACCCGCAGCCGGTATAGGTTGGGATGGTTGAGCGTCCACAGGATGTCGGTGGCGCGGGATACGTTCAGACCTGGCCTCAGCGCGCCCTTCTCGTCAAGGACTTGCACGACCGAGCGCTGGTTGTCGTATAACTCGGCCTGAATGTGGCTCCACAGCGCAGCGATCTCCGGGTCTCCCGCAGCGTAGGACGGCGCGAAACCACGTCCGCTCTCCTACCGGGATCGGCTTTTCGTCGCCGCGAAGGAGCACGTGCCAAAGCGCGAGCAGAACCCCGCGCTTGGTCTCGAACGCCACGTAGACGGCCTTGAGCGAAACGCCCGCCTCCGATGCGGTCGCTGCCATCGGCGTCGCCGCGTAACCGTGCCGCTCGAACAGCCGTTGCGCAGCGTCAAGGATCTCCCGCCGTCGTGTCGCTGCCTTGCACCAATAGGAGGCGTCTGGTCGGAGCGGCGCGCGTGATCGCATTGGGTGACGAAGCAGCAGAGCCGGAGAAATTTGGGGCGGTTGCTGATCAACTGCTCCTCACTGGTTGCCGAGCGGTCGCCTGTGACGAAGGATCGACCTGGCACTCCGGGGGAGTCGCCCTCGTCCGCGGGCCGGGAGGGGGCGACTCCAGTACCGCCTGCCGGTTGCGTCAGACCTTGGTGAACGTGTGCGAGAGTATCTCCGGCCTGTTGGGGCAGGGGTCGCTGATCTTGGTGAACTTCAGCGTCTTGCCGGACAGCGTGAAGGAGTACTTGCCTGGCTTGTGGCACCCGCTTTTCGCTGCTGGCTTCTTGAACGTGATCGTGGAGCCCGCGATCCTGTAGGTGCCGCCGGCCTCCTGCTTGCCGTTGAGGTAGACCGTGTCGACGCCTGCGGCGAACTTGACCTTCCAAGTGCCTTTGATGCTCGCGGGTTTGGTGATCTTGGTGCTGTAGGTACCCGAGAGCCCCCCGGACGCGAGTGCCATGGGGGCGATGGTCGCGATGGTGAGTAGCGGGACGATGACGGCGATCCGGCGCTTGAGCATTGGTTCAACCCGGGCTGGGTCAGCTCGCAGCGCTGATCGACTCCGCACGCGGCTCCGGCTTCGCGTGCGAGCTGCGCACGCTCGGCGAGCCGATCGACCTGACACCCGGGGTGGACCTGGTCGTCTACCGGGTGATCGAGGCGCTGCTCAGCGCCGCCCGCCACCGCTGCAGCGGCACGATCGCGACCCTCCGCTACCAGCCACACGAGCTCGAGCTCGAAATCCGCAGCGACCGATCGATCCCCGACCTCGACGAACAGCTACGGGCCATCGCTCAACGAGTCGCGCTCTACGACGGCAGCCTCCAAACCCTCCCCGCGAGCAGCGGCGGGTTCGCCGTGCAGGCCCGATTGCCGCTCGGGGCGGCAGTCCCGGTATGAGCATCGACGTCCTGATCGCCGACGACCAAGCGCTCGTGCGGGCCGGCTTCCGGATGATCCTCGAAGCCAACCAGAACCTGCGCGTCGTCGCCGAGGCCAACGACGGGGCGGCGGCCGTCGAGGCGACCCGGCGGACCCGGCCGGACGTCGTGCTGATGGACATCCGGATGCCCGTGATGGACGGCCTCGAAGCGACACGCCGGATCGCGGCTAGCAAAGATCCGCCGCGCGTGCTGATGCTCACGACCTTCGACCTCGACGAGTACGTCTTCGACGCGCTCGTCGCCGGCGCCAGCGGCTTCCTGCTCAAAGACGTCGCGCCCGAACAACTCCTGGCCGGAATACACATCATCGCCCAAGGCGACTCACTGCTCTCCCCCTCATTCACCCGCAGGCTGATCGAGTCCTTCGTACGAAACCACCCCCGCACACCGCAACCACCGCCCGGCCTCGAAGATCTCACCGCCCGCGAGCTCGAAATCCTCCAACTCGTCGCACGCGGCCTATCCAACGCCGAGATCGCCGAACAACTCGTCATCTCAAGCACCACAATCAAGACACACGTAGCGCGAGTGCTCGACAAACTCGCGCTCCGCGACCGCGTCCAAGCAGTCGTACTCGCCTACGAAACCGGCATCATCCGGCCCCGGCACCGAGCAATAACGGCACTCGCCAGCAGCCGTCGCTAGAGCGCCACACCGAGCTAAGCCCCGCCCGCGGTCTCTGCCTCGCATCCGCTGCCCACAGGCGGCAATCTCTGCATCGCGATCGAACTCGCGGATCCAAGGATCCGTAGAAGCCGGCACGATGACTAACGCTCGCGCCTCGCGATCCGAGAGCACCGCCCGTACGACGCCCCCGCCGGCTGCCGAGACGGACGACTCTCATTCTTCTCATCAGCCAGTCGGGGCTTCTCGTGCACTGCTGCTTGGTCGCCCAATGTGATCACGCGCGCCGCTCCGACCAGACGCCTCCGATTGGTGGACGCAGGCGCCCGCTGGCGCTCAACCTCGTGCCTTGTCAGGAGTCGTTACGCCGGTGTTACCCGTCCTTCGCTACAACCACGTCGATGCCGAGCCGTCTCACGATCGCGCTGGCAGCCCTGAGCTGCGTCCTGGCCATCGCCGCCTGCGGGTCATCGAGCAAGCCGAAGCCCGCGTCCGAGGCGGGCGGTTCAGGGCTCGCGTTCGCGAGCTGCATGCGCTCGCACGGGGTGCCGAACTTCCCGGATCCGAGTTCCGGCGGCGGTATCCACATCAGCTCGAGCTCGGGCATCAACCCGTTCTCACCAGCGTTCAAGGCCGCCCAGTCGCAGTGCGCCAAACTGCTGCCAGGCGGTGGTCCCGGAGCGCATGGGCCTCCCTCCGAGCAGGCCAAGCAGCAGATGCTCGCCATCTCCGAATGCATGCGCGCGCATGGCGTTTCGGGCTTCCCCGACCCGACGCTCTCGCCGCCGGCCAACCCGGCCGCGGACAGCATCGCGATGGGTCGCGGCGGGGTCTTCCTGGCGGTCCCGCGCACGATCAACACGGCGTCGCCAGTGTTCCGGAGCGCGGGGAAGGTGTGCGGCTTCGGCGGGCCCTAAGCCCCGGGACTTAGAGCTGAGCGCGGCCCTCGGCGTGCGTTGCCGGGAGCGCATCAAGCCGGGTCGTCGCCGGAGCAGGGATCCAACATTCCCTATTCGCCATGCAAGCATCGCGGCGAGCAGTTAGCTGGATCGCGCGCATGCTGCAGGCACAAGAGCAGCAGTGTCGACGGCGTCGACGAGACTGCCCGTGTTGGTGCAAGGCGACCACGAACGCCGACGTGTCCCAACCGCGCGATCCTGGGCCCGTCAAGTACTCACCGCCCAGCGCTCGGTGCTGGGCGCCTCCAACTATTGCGGGCTGGTGATGACGCGGTCGACGGCGTCGTCCGCCCGGCCTCGAGAGCGGCCCGGACGCCGACGTGTGTGCGATCTTCACACTGGGGGGCCGGTTGACGATTCACAGAGGGAGTCGGCGCTGACACCGATCTCGCGGAATCCGCGAGACTGTGGGCCGTGCACTCGTTCCTCGGCCAGCCCGGCCCGATCGCGGTCGCTCACCGGGGCGGGGCCGGTGAGGCGCCGGAGAACACACTTGAGGCGTTTGAGATCGCGGTCGCGCTCGGGTACATGTACCTCGAGACTGATGCCCATGTCACCCGCGACGGTGTGCTGGTCGCCTTCCATGACGAGCGGCTCGACCGGGTCACAGACCGCACGGGCGCGATCGCCGAGCTCGTCGTCGCCGAGGTTGAGGCGGCCGACGCTGGTTACCTGTTCTCGCGTGACGGTGGGAGCAGCTTCCCGTTTCGTGCCCGCGGCATCCGCGTCCCGCGGCTTGAGGAGATTCTTGTGCGATGGCCCGCGGCCCGGGTCAACATCGACCCCAAGTCCGACGCGTGCGTCGGGCCGCTCGTGGCTTTGCTTGACCGGCTCGGCGCTTGGGAGCGCGTGTGTGTTGGATCGTTCTCAGACCGTCGGTTGCGCCTGATACGCGCGCACGGCCGCGGACGGGTGTGCACGTCGATGGGACCCGGCGCGGTAGCGCTCGCGCGCGTCGCCGCCGCGTCTGGCCGGATGCCGCGTCTGGGCGCCGACTGCGTTCAGGTACCGATCCGACAGGGATCGGTGCGAATTGTCACCCAGCGATTTGTTGAGGCCGCGCACCGGGCACGCCTGGCGGTGCACGTCTGGACGATCAACGACGAGGCAACGATCAACGAGCTTCTCGACCTCGGCGTGGACGGGGTGATAAGCGACCGCATCCGGACCCTGCACGAGGTCTTCACACGCCGCGGGCTCACGCTCACCGGACAGGAGCAGCCCGCCGGTGACCGCACGCGCCCGCCTGACCGATGATGCTTTCCCGGCCGAAAGCAGGTCCGGGTCTACGTAGGGCGCTCAAGCTCGCGGCCGGGCGCTGACCCTCGGCCCCAGCGCTCGGTCGTGGGCGAAAGAGATCACGCGAACTAATGCTTTCGGAGGCCTTGCGACGCCCACCGCTGGCTTACCCTTTTAGCCCGAAGCAACACTCTCCGTTCCGACGAGCATTGAAGAGCGATCTAGGGCGATCCGGACGGTTGTGAAGCGATCTGGCGCTGGTGGGGGGTGCGATTATCCTCTCGTGGACCAAGGCTTGCCCAACTATCCAACCGGTAGGTTGTCGTTCAGGCAGGGCCCACGGATGGATGACCGGTCCGCGCCGAGTGCATTCACCGCTGCGCCAGACGCTAGCGCGGCGGGGTGGGTCGTGGCGGGGGTGCGCGACTTTGATCACGCGGTAGGTTCGATCGTGCCGGCTTGTCTTGAGGCTTACGCCCGGGTCTTCCATCCAGCCGCGCTGGGTCAATGGCCAGAATCCACGGATGTCCGTTGGGCCGAGGTCGCCGCAGCCAAACGGCCGAGTCATGCATCCGGCCGCCGAGTGGGGATCAATCACCGGCTCCTGGGACTACCAGTACGGCGGCGAGCAGCCTGGTGTCTGGGCCGAGTCGCCGATGACCGGCAGTCTCCCTGCTGAGACCGCAAGTCAACTCGCCGCCGTGCTCGCATTGCACCCACAACCGGCCGGGTCTTGCTGGTTTGCCGTGTGGGAGGGGAAGGGGCCGCTCGACGCTGAGCTCGACGCAGCGCCGCCGTTCGAGCTACCAGCGCGCCCGATGTGGCTTCTGCATGGGCCGGTCCAAGCGGCAGCAACCTCCCCATATCCCGGGGCGCTTGGCGACTCAGTCAACTTGTGGTGGCCCGAAGATCGGGCTTGGTGCGTCGGAACCGACATCGACCTGATGACGACGTACGTGGGCGGGAGCGTTGACTGCATCCAGACCCTCCTGGCTGAGACATCGCTAGAGGCGCTCGCCGTGTCGGTCGATCAGTACGTTACGTGGGACGCTGACACGATCAATCCCCTGCCGGCACCACCGTAGCCTCCGCGAGCCGTATCCACGCTGTTGAGTTGATCGAGGACCGGCAGTGTCTCGTCGTCGATGAGGTGCTCGGCTCGAGCTTTACGGCGCTCCGCGGTCCGATGTCGTGCTTGGAGCGCTAGTCGGAGAACAGCTGCTGTAGAAATCGCTCTCGTGAGTTGAGGAAGCTTCTGGTGAGCCGTACCGGACCGGCGTCCTCGTAGCCGACTCGCTCAAGGCCGTCCTCCGTGCACGCGTAGGTTGCCGCGTCGGGGTAGGCGAGGATGATGGGCGAGTGGGTGGCGATGATGAACTGCGACCCCTGCGACACAAGCTCGTGAATCCGCCGCAAACACGTTAGGCAGTTCTGCGTCGAGAGGGCCGCCTCAGGCTCGTCCAGCAGGTAGAAGCCCTCAGGACCAAACCGGTTGATCATGACCGCTAGGAACGACTCACCGTGAGACTGCTCGTGCAGAGACACCCCACCGTAGGAGCTCAAAGCGTTGCCTCCGAGGTGCTCGACGTACGTGGCCGCCGTGAACAAGCTCTCCGCTCGCAGGAAAAAGTCGGTCTTCGGTCGACGGACACCGCGAACCAACCGAATCGCCTGCCACAACTCCGAATGCGAATCGCGGGTTGAGAACGCGAAATTCGACGAGCCGCCATCGGCATTCATTCCAGCCGCGACCGCGATGGCCTCAAGCAGCGTCGATTTGCCGCTGCCGTTCTCGCCGATCAGGTAGGTGACCTTGGCGTTTAGCGCCAGCCCGTCGTTCAGGGCCTCGATCACCGGCAGATCCCACGGGTACCTCAGCCGCTGCTCGCCGTCGCCGGGCGGGAGCAGTCGAACCGCCTTGACAAGCGAGCTGTCCACCCGGTCGAGCCTAATCGAATCCCACTGTCATCGACATAGACGTGCGCGGTTCCCTGCGTCAGCCCGCGCTCCAGCAGCAGATACCGCCGGTAGCGCCCGATGATCTCCTCGACCGGTCCGGCTGGCTCGGCGACAGACGGAGCGAGCACCTCGGACAAGGTCAGGTAGCTCATCAGCGGATCAAGCGCTCGCCTCGAACGGAACAACCTGCGCACCCTCGCTCGCCGAGCCGCAATGAACCGCCCCGCCTCAAGCTCCGTCAACCCGGCGGCATCCAGACCCTCAGCGGCAAGCCAGCGGCTGAGCTGCGCCACCGGATGCACCTGCAGCCGCACGGACCCTACCGCATACCCCTGGCCAGCCAAGAACTCGGCGAACCCCTCCGCCTCTCCAGCCAACGGGCCAACGACCCGGACCCCCCACCACGCACACCCCATCACGCATGACCTACTCCCTTCTCGATTGACCCGAGAAAGGAGACTCCAGGCTCAGCTCACCCGTCCAGCCTCATCCCAACCATCAGCCCGCCAGTGGCGGGGATTCACAGGCTTGGTTGTCCTAGCAAGGCGGCGGGGATCGCCAAGGCTTGGGATCGCCCTCCACGGTCCAACCCACTAGAGCCTCGGTTGAGTCTGGTGAACTAGCCCCGAGCACGTTGTCTGGAATCGCTTGCATTCGGGCACCTGCTGACTAGAATCCTGGTCATGCTCGAAACGATGTCGCTCGCCGCTGTGAAGGCCCGGTTTTCGGAGTTGGTCGATCGCGTCGAGCGCCAGCAGGATCGCGTGGTCGTGACCCGCAACGGCAAGCCAGCGGCGGTGCTCATCAGCGCCCATGACCTTGAGAGCCTTGAGGAAACGCTAGCGGTAATGTCCGACCGCTCAGTCACAGCCCAGATCCGCGAGAGTCAGAAGGCGGCCGCGGCGGGTGACGGTGGCACCGAGGTCGACGAGCTGCGCGCCGGTCTCCAGCGACGGCGCACCGGCGGTATGTGAGCGACCTGCCATGGCGGGTTGTGGTGATGGCGCCAGCCCGCCGTGAGTTCGATCGCTTGCCGATCTCGGTCGCCGCGGCAGTCCTTGAGACGCTCGATGCGATTGCCGAGAACCCTAGACGGCTCGGCAAGCCGTTGCTGCTCGAGCACGAAGGTCGCTTCTCGGCCAGGCGCGGCCCGTATCGGATCATCTACGAGATCGAAGAAGACGATCATCTCGTGCGAGTGATCGCCATCGGTCATCGTCGCGACGTCTACCGCCGACGCTGACGCGACAACCGAGATCCACCAGTCTCAGAAGGGCATGCTCGTTGCCTCGCCCGAGCACACTGATTATGCGAACTCCGAACACGGCGCGACCCGACGCAACACGCCCCAGCAAGTCCGATCGGCATAACCCGGAAGTCCAGATAATGGATCGACCGTGGCGAGCTGAGAGCCGTTCGGGTTGGCGCACGCCGCGTGCGGGTGCTGCGCGTCGATCTCGATCGCTACACCTAGCCGCCGGCGATACCAGCGTGGCCGATGCGCGCCCGCAAGACGCAGGTTCTAACGCGCAGGCTCGCAACGAGCTCGCGCAAGCACTGGGGAGCGCGCGCGCCGCCCTTCGAGGTGGTCGCAAGGCCGACCTCGCCGTCGCGCTCGACGCCCTCGTCAAGGCCACCTACCAAGTCGTCGTCGCGCTCGACGGTAGGGCGCCAGTGGTGCTCCCTATGGACATAGATGAGCAGCGAACCGACGCGGACCGGCCCCGTCCCAGCCGGCCGGGGTAGGAACTTAGCGGTCGGAGCTCAGAGGCCGATCAGGCGGGCGAACTCATGACCGCTCGCCTCGCCGGCACTCACCCTCGCTGCCCCAAGTCGCGTGCCCCAACGTTGGCCAGCGACTCGTTGAGATTCCCTAGCGCTGGAGTCGTTGGGCCGACGGCTGCCCGGTGCGACGAGGAGATCACCCGCGGCGCCGACGACTCGGGGCGCGCCGCTGTCCCTCTGCCCGTGATCGCCGCTCCGCGAGCGAGCCGTGGCCAGACGACCGCTGTTCGCGTCATCCATCTCCTATGTACGCGCGAGCGAACCCCGCGCTCACTCGTGGTCGCCGGTTCGATCCCGGCCGGCTCGTGTGGGCGCACCCGGGCCGGGACCGCAAAACGGTCGAGAAGTT
>CALAQT010000521.1 GCA_937888775.1 uncultured Actinomycetes bacterium
CGCGAAGCTACCCCGCCAGGCCCTTCACCTCACCCACGGAAGGAGCAGTAGCGCCCAAAAAAGCCTATGAACACTAGGGATTACCCCCAGGCTCAAGCGGCTCTGCGGTTCGCGTCAGCGGCGATCAGAGTACTTCGCTTGTGGTGGTGCAACGTAGTGCCTGGGGCGCGGCTTGGGCCGGGGTTTGAGGGCGACTGCGAGCACCAGCAGCCCGCACCAGACCCACGGTCCCGCCGCGCCGAGCAGCAAGGTAAGCGATACGAGCGCGAGCGCCCACCACACGAACTCACCGACCGCATGGCGCAGCGCCGGGAAGTACAAAAGCGCGGCGAGGATGACGAGCGCGGCGAGCATCAGGCGCTCGCCTCGCGCTTGAGGATGCGCTGGATCGTGGCGGGGTGCCAGCGCGGACCCGATGGCGGGGGCGTCCCCTGCGCTGTGAGGCGGTTGGCGATGTGCTGCAGCGTCGCGCCTTCGGAGCGAAGCTGGCGCATGTTGGCGATCACTGCTTGCTCGTCGGGTTTGGGCTCGTAGTCGAGCTTGCCGAGGTCGTCGCGCACGAGCCGCCAGCCGTAGCGCTCGTGCAGCCGCCCGCCGCCGACGTAGCCGCCACGCTCGGCCTTCGCACGTCGTCCACCCTGCATGCGCATGGTGAACGCCTCGCGCTCAACGTCGGCGAAGCCGATCAGCATCCCGGCCATCGCCCTGTCGTGGGCGCGCCGCAGGTCCAGCATCGGGTCCAAGCAGACAAGCTGCCAGCCTTGATCCTGCGAGAGCCGCAGCACGTCTGCAAAGCCGATGATGCTGCGCGCCAGGCGGTCGAACTTCGCAACCACAAGCGCTTCAGCCTGCCCTGCCCTAAGCATGTCCAGGGCTCGTGAGAGCGACGCTCGCGCCATAGGGTCGGCGAAGCCGGACACGTCGTCATCCTCAACGATGTCAACGACCTCGACGCTCTCATAGTCGGCCCAGCGCCGTATCGCGTCGGCCTGCGCCTCAAGTCCGAACCCGTTGTGCCGCTCCCGGGAGCGTCTGGTGTAGCCGACGATCTTCACGCGTCCATTGTACCACGGCTAAAGGTGCTGGTGAAATGGAAGGTGAACCCTGAGCCAGCAGGGACAGCGCTCGAAGGCGCCAACCGGCGTCTAGGTGCGTGGCGCTTCGCGGGTTCGCGTGGGCTGGCGGGGGGCCGGCGCGGCGCATTGCAGACAGCGGCCCTACAAGGCGACGCTTGCGCCTTCCCCCGACACTGCTACCCGTGCGCTCAGAACGCGGCGCAGACGGGCTTAGGTGCTACCTGACGGCTTGCGTCTCAGAGGACGGCAGGCGCTCGCGCGTCGGCCGGCGCGTAGCCTCGAACCTCGCAACGGCGGTGTCCTCGTCGTCGCCCTCGTAGCATGGGATAACGGTGATGCTCCCCGGTATCGGCTCGCCGTGCTCGTCGTACCATCCGGGCGCGCTGCCTAGCGGTGGCACTGTAATCAGCGGTTTGGTTTTGGTTTCGGTCGGCATTGTCAGTCTCCTCTAGTTGGTGTTGGTTGTGGTTTGCTTGGCGGTACGGGCCACGTTGGCGACAAGTGCGCGGCAAGTCCGTGCATATTCTCGGATGCGCCGGTCCGACTTGAACGCGCCGCTGTATTCCGTGCCGCCGCGGGGATCCGTATGTCCAGTTTCCGAGAGTGAGTCCCAAAAGGCGTCAGCCTCGGCGCGCTCCCGGGTTGTAAGCCTGATCGTTTTTGGTTTCGTCGCTGTAGCTGTCATAGGTTGCTTTCCTTGGGGGTTTTGTCTTGACTCATTTTATCGCGCGTTTGGCGGGATTCGCCTAGTTGCTGGCAGAAGGCGCAGGCAGTTTTCGGGCGTTGCTCCACTTTCCAGAGTGGTTGAGTCCACCTACGCCCCAGTACACATGTGTTTTACGGAAGAACCACCAACTACGTGTATCTATGATTTACTGGACTCACTGGACTCACTGGACTCAATAGTTCTAAAACCCTTTGTTTTTATTGGTAATGTGCTGAGTCCACTCCGAGCCGTTTTAGGCTCTCGGCTGGACTCAGGCAGCTACTTTGTGTGGACTCAGCAGCTCAGCGGCGAGGCGATCAAGGTCCTGAGCCGTCTCTGAGTCCACCTCACTGGACTCAACTTCCGCCAGATCAAAAACGTACGCCCTGATCTGTTTGCCACCGATTCGCGGTGTCCTCACTTGCAAGCGGCCGTTGCCCTCGGTCTTGATGATGTCTCCGGCCTTGTGCAATCCCTGCATCGCCGCAGTGAGGTCCAGCTTGAGTTCTTCGGCAAGCTCCTGCGCGCGTGTTGCGAAGTACCACAGCTGACCGTCCTTGGTGAACCCTCGCAAGGGCCGGGATGATCCATACCCCCCTAGCTGTCCGTCGGCAGCTAAGGGTGGGAACAGGGGCGGGTTGAGCACGTAGTCGTTGTCGATAGCGGTGCGCATCCGGTCGGTGGAAGATCCCCCTTGGGACGCCATACCCTCGGCTACCTCGTCAAGCACGCTCTGTCCAATCTCTTGAATTTCCCGTGCAGACACCTCGACGCCGAATACCTGCGCCAGCGCGTCGAACCCAGCGGCGCAAGCCGCTACGAGCTTCGCGGTGCGATTTGCAACCGCCGACCCAGTCCCTCAGTGCGGGCAACTCTGGCAGTTTCCAATCCTCAGCCGTCAGCAACCGTCCCGGCCAACCGTACGCCTCGCGTGTGAGCGCATCGACTTCCTCGGCGGTCTTCTTATCCGGCATAAATGGGGACTCCTCGTCATTTGGGGGTGAATCCGAGCGGTCGCGAGAGCCTGACGTGCTGTTG
>CALAQT010000522.1 GCA_937888775.1 uncultured Actinomycetes bacterium
CTCGGCCTCGCGGATAGCGGCCCACTACACCGCGGCGGGCATCGTGCCGGGCGGCGACACCGGGAAACGCGTCTCGCCCGTCAAGCGCGCGAGCGCCACGCAGGTGAACTGCTACGTGCCGCTCATGGCTCCCGGCGCCGCGTGGGAATGCACCGCCACCGTCGCGGACGCGAGCGGAGTCCAACCGCCCGGCACCCCCTCGGGCAGCGTTGCGTTCTCGATCAACGCGGGCACGACGGGCGGCTTTGCCGGCGCCAGCACCTGCTCCCTGAAACCGTCGCAGTCGGGGCCGACCTCCTACTGCACCGTGCTGTTCGTCCCGGGCACGGAAATCCCGATCGGCACGCCGCCGCCGATCACCGCCCGGTATGGCGGCGACGCAACGTTCAACCCGAGCGCGAGCGGCCCTCAGTCGAGCGTGGTGCACGAAGAACCCGGCCCCGGCCAGGCCAATGCGGCCGAAAGAGCCTGCGGCGCGAGCGCCGCCCGCGTCCACCTCGCGTCGCTGGTGGCGGCGCTGCCCGGTGTCCTGGGTGCGCGGACGGCAGCTTCGATCCCGAGCACGTCACGGGTGGTCCTCGTGGGCAATCCGACCCTCGCGCGCAAGCAGCACCCGCTGAAGAGGGCGCCCGCCGGCAGGCGTGCGATTGCCCTGCTGAAACCGTCCAGGGCATCCCTCGAAGGCGGGGTGCGCCTCTTTGGGCTCTCGAGCCCGCTGGCTGCCGGCTCGGTCATCTCCGAGGCCCAGCTCGGGCTGCGCAAGCCGATCGTGCTCCCGTTGAAGCTCAAGGAGAGCGCATGGGTCTATTGGGAGGACCTCGAACCCCTGGCGCGCCGGGAGCACCCGAGCATCGTGCTGGTGCTCTCCGCCAAGGGCGGGCGGGTGCTCGCGCGCTCCTCGTTTCTCACCTACCCCGAAATCAACGGTCGCCCGGCCGCGTTCATGGCCTCGCACCCGCGCCGGTGGCTGCTCTACGGCCGCAACCCGGGCTCGCGCCACCCGCGCCGGCTCACCAAGACCCAGGTCGCGGCGCTCACGCTGGCGCGCAGGACAGCGCTCGCCGCGGAGGCCGCCGCGAAGAAGAAGGCCCACAGGGCGGACGTCGGGCACAGCACGCTCTTCACGCTCGTGGACCACATCAGCGGCGGCAAGGCCAACACCTTCGAGAACGAGGAATCGGCGATCTCCTACACGTTCGCCAAGCACGGCGTCGCGACGCAGGCGGTCCTGAACGTGAAGGCGCTGTCCTCGTCGGTCAACACCGCGGCGGCCAACGGACAGACCAACATCACGGTCTTCCTCGACGGACACGGAATGCCCACGGAAGGCTCCGCGCAGCCGACGGTGCTGCTCGGACCGCCGATCGTCCACAACGATCAGCTGGCCGGCGCGGAGGGAGGCCTCGTCACGGCAGCCGACCTCACCGCGATCGTGCAGGCGCATCCCGACGTGAAATTCAACTTCATCCTCGACTCCTGCTACTCGGGGCGTTTCGTCAACCCGCTCAAGAGCAAGCCGAACGTCGGCACCGTCATGACCTCGTCGACCGCCACCCAGAGAAGCTGGTCCCCCCTTCAGGTCGAATCCGAAGAAGGGCCCAAGTCCGGAGGTGGACGTGGACTCGTGATCAACTCCAAAGAAGCGTTCGGCGGCCTGGTGCCGTCGACCAAGCAGCCGGTCAGCCTGAAGACGCCGAACGGGGAGAAGCTGACTATCAACAACGACGACTCCGGGAACGGCGTCTCGCCGTTCACCACCGCCGTCGTCGCCGCGGTCGACCAGGCCTTCATCGGCAAGGGCCCGGCAACGGACCTGACCGCGGTGCTCGCGGACGCGCGCACGCTCGAGCCGACCTACGATCTCGCCGTGATCGACGGGCGGACCAACCCGAGCCCCGACCCGACCCCCTCAACGCCTCAGACCTGCCCCGCCCCGCTGCCCTCCGAAACGCCGTCCGGCGGCTGGTTCACGGGCGGCAAAGGCACCACGAAAGCCACAAGTCCCGGACCCTGAGCCGATCGACGGCACGAAGCTAGCCGGCAACCTCGTCGGGGCCGGCGTCGTTACCACCGATCGTGCGTAAGCGGAGCCCGACCCCTGCCGTTGCGCGTATTCGATGACCTACTGATGGGTCGGGCATACGACGCGCATTTGGTCCCTCCGGCCTGGACCCACCCAGGGCGCGAGTTCGAGCAACGGCCTCACACCCGGCCAAGACGGGGAGACAGGGCTTCGAACCTGCGAGCGCTTGCCATCTACGCAGGAAATCGCCGCGACATCGAGGGCCAAACGGCTGAGATCTTTTGTGTTCTCAGCATGCGCTCACTGCCAGTAACCCACGATCTCGGCGAGATCCCACGGCTCTGCAGCTGTGGGCTTCTGACGGTGCGGGGGGCTGCTGCCCAGACCGGGGATCTGACGGCGGCGTCTCGCCTGTGCCCCGCGACCCGCGCGTGGCGCTCTCGTTCGAGGGCCACGCGATCCGTCCGCCGGGCCTGCGCGAGTACCTGCTCGTGTACGGCACCGCCTCCATCGAGGAGGGCGGCGCGCCCGAGTTGCTGCAGGAGCTCGCGCACGTCCACCTCGGCCCCGACGTGCGCTTCCCGCCGATGGATGACCCGCCGCCGGGCGTGCGCCTGCGCATCAGTGTCGAGCGCGTCGGCGGCGTCGGCCCCTGGGCCGACTGAGCCTCGCGGAGCACCCCGGCGGCGGGGCATGCTGGCGTGCGTACTTGGCCCCTTTTGACCGAGTAGCGACCACGGATGCGTGAGCGCGGGGCGAGTTGCAGGGTTCGTCTGTAAGGAGGTCTCGTGCAGGAACAGACGACCGGACGCCCAGCCGAGCGATTTGTTGGTCCCGCTGGATCGGGCCTAGACGCGCTCTTCCCCGGCAAGTACGTGAGCCTGATCAGCGTCAAGCGCGACGGGAGCGCTGTGGCGACGCCGGTGTGGTTCGTGATCGAGGACGGACGCCTGCTGGTCAACACTGACCCGCAATCGTTCAAGGCCAAGCGGATCCGCCGCAATCCAGCGGTGACGATCGCGCCGTGCTCCGCGAGCGGCCGGCTGCGCGGCGACCCGGTGCCTGGGCGGGCCGAGTTCCTGCCCAACAGCGAGCTGGAGCGCGTCAAGCAACTGCTGGCACGCAAGTACCGGATTGACCGCGTCCTCATCCTGCCGATCTACCGAGCGGTGCAGCGGCTGCGCGGTGCTCGCGCTGGGACGGCCGAGGTGGCGATCGCCATCACCCCGGCCTAGCACTGCGTGCCTGTCAGTCGGTATAGGTCTCTCGGTCGGCGAAGAGCACTCTTGCCGTTTGCTGGACCAGCGGGCTCGCCACGGAGTCACCGAAGACCTCCGCTGCGACGCGGACGCAGTTGGCCCAACGGACACGGTCCGGCTCGCTCTGCACGTAGAAAGGCAGGCCGACCCCCTGTATGCAGTCGATGCCGTCGATCTTTTCAATGGTTGCGAGCGACTCCTCGGGCGTCCACCGTTCTTTAGGAGGGAAGTCCCGCAGCTGCTCGGGCGTGTAGTCCGTCATCGCGGTGCTCCGGGCGCACTGCTCCAGGTGGCGAACCGCTGCGTGATCTTCGCGTCGACCGTCCCGGCTCGACCCTCAACGAGCGCGCGAAGCCGCTCGGGCTCGTCATCTCGACGATCCATTTGCCGTGCGTAGATCGAGAGTGTGAGGTTCGCGGACGTGTGCCCCATCTGGGCCATCACGTACGGCGGCGTCTCTCCTAGCGCGAACAGCAGGGATGCGAACGTGCGCCGCAACGCGTGAGGAGTCAACCCACTCGGCAAGGGCTCGAGGCCTTTGTGTTTGAGCGCGGCGTTGGCGCGCTCGATCGACTTGGCGAGAACGCGCCGCCGTACGTTGCTCGCACCATGTGGACGGCCGCTGCTGGTGCCGAACACCAGGTCTTCGGCGGAGATCGTCAGCTGGATGCGATAGCTCGTGAGCTCGACGTGGAGGACCGGCAGGATGTTGACCGCGCGCATGCCCGCGTCCGTCTTGGCCGCCCTCACAAGCATCGTGTCGCGCACGAGGTCCACGTCGCGCCACCGCAAGGCGAGAGCCTCTCCGACTCTCAACCCGCCGAAGACCAGCGTCGCGAGCATGGCCCGGCGCTGGCCGCGAGCTGCCCGCGCCTTCTGGTCAAGATGCCGGGCACCGTCGAGTAGCGCGATCATCGCGGAGACGGCGAGGTGCACGCGCACGAGGATGTGCATCCCGACCACGTGGCGGGCAGCGAGCAGGCCGTGTCCATGGGAGCGCACGCGGACAGCCGCGCAGCCGAGTCCCGGCTCGCAGACTTCGGCAGTCCCGGCCAGGAGACCGCGGAGATCGATATGCGCGCGGTGCTCGAGGAAGACCATCAGGCGCCGGTGCTCGACGCATCTGCGCAGCACCCGCCCGCGCATCAGGCGCCCGTGGGCGGCTCCGCGGAGGACGGCCTGGAGTGGGAGATGCCGGGGCGCGAGGAGCGTGAGGGCCCTCCCGAACAGGTGCCGGGCCAGGAGCGCCTCTCCTTCGAGTAGGGACGCCGGAGCGCCGCCGACGGCGCTACGCGGTGGTGGGCTGGTCTTCGCCCGCGCGCGCGTCGATCTCCCGGAGCAGTCCCTGCGTGGTGGCGTCGCGCTCGAGGCGGGCGTCCGTGATCGGGTTCAGCACGCCCCTCAGGACGGACATGAGCGTCCAGCGCCGCGGCCGGATGATGCGCGCCCGCCGGTGCTCGATCCCGCGCACGATCGCCGCGCCGGCAACGTTGGCGGAGAGGCGCTTGCGCAGCGGGCCGGGGAAGCTCTCGAGCATCCGCGCCGCGAGTGCGTCCTGGTCGATCGCCCTGTGGACCATCTCGGTGTCGATGAAGCCGAAGTACGCCACGCTCGCGCTCGCGCCGTGCTGGACGAGCTCCACGCGCAGCGCCCTGCCGAACTGCTCGACGGCGGCCTTGCTCATCGCGTAGGGGAGCGCGCCGACGCCGTTGGTGAAGGCGTAGATGGAGGAGACCACGACGATGTGCCCGCGTCGGCGCACGATCTCCGGGAGCGCCGCATCGACGGTGCGCCAGACGCCCATCAGGTCGACGTCGATCACGCGCTCGAAGCTCTCCGTGGACATCGCGCGGAAGGTGGCCACGCGCGAGGCGATGCCCGCGTTGGCCACGACCACGTCGAGCCCGCCGAAGCGCTCGACGGTGGTTGCGACGGCGCGCTGCATCGCGCCCCTGTCGGTCACGTCGGCCGCGACACCGAGCACGCGCGCGTCGTCGAGCTGCGCCGCAGCGCGCTGGGTCTCGGCGTGGTCGACGTCGGCGATCACCACGGACGCGCCGTGAGCGAGAAGCGCACGCGCGGTCGCGAAGCCGATGCCTCGCGCACCGCCCGTGACCAGCGCAACCTTCCCCGAGAGCTCATAGCGCGCCATGGGCAAACACTAACGGCCCACGTGCCCCTTCGGGCATCGGAGGTGGCTCGGGGCGGCCTCCGCGCCGGGCTAGCCGGGCCCCGCGGGACCCGGCGCAAACCGCCTGTAAACTGGGCCATCAAGGGGCCATAGCTCAGCTGGGAGAGCGCCTGCTTTGCAAGCAGGAGGTCACCGGTTCGATCCCGGTTGGCTCCACTCGCACGCGCGATCGCTCAGGCGCTCGCCTGGGGCGGTTGACCTAGACTGGGCGTCGATCTGACTTCACGGGAGGAAGGCGTACCGGACCGCCCACCGCCTGCGCACGGGCACCGTGTGGATCAACTGCTACAG
This sequence comes from uncultured Actinomycetes bacterium, assembly GCA_937888775.1. Next base: position 5,765 of record CALAQT010000522.1, read on the forward strand.
CGTGTTCGAGGCCGCGATGCCGTTCGGCGGCTACAAGGAGTCGGGCTGGGGCCGGGAGATGGGCCACAACGCGCTCGACAACTACCTCGAAACGAAGTCCGTGGTCACCCAGCTCGCGTAGGGCCGACCTCCCCGTGCCGAGTCCGCTTCTCCCCGAGCTAGGGGTGCGCCAATCAACCGAGCTGAAGTCGCCTCAATCCCATGCCGCGGTCAGTTGGAATCGCAGGAGTGCTTGACGCTTCGGTCCCACCCGCGTCGCACGCGGGGTGTTGCCCGTCAGCGCCCCGATCAGGAAGCAGGGCGTGTTCGTTCTCCTTTGGGTTGAAGCAGTCGTGGGAAACACGGGCACTGCTCCGAGCGCGATTCCGCTCCGGGTGTATATTTGTGCAGGGCCTGGGGAGCGGCTCGGACGCTGTCTCGCGCGGACCTGAACATCTGCCAGTTACTATCGGATACCGATGCCGCCCGCGCACAGGGTGACTGAAGGAGCGCTTCCCATGGAGTCAGCGAGAATCCAGCCTCAAGACCCGCCACCGGCCGAAAACGCGTCCCCCAGCACCTGGAAACCGGCGGATCCCGGGCCTCTCGGCCTGGGGGCCTTCGCCATGACGACGTTCGTCCTATCGATGTTCAACTCGAATCTGGTTGACCCCAAGGGCCTGCCGGTCGTGCTCGGACTCGCGCTCGCCTACGGCGGGATCGTGCAGCTACTCGCCGGCATGTGGGAGTTCCGCACCGGCAACACCTTCGGCGCGCTTGCGTTTTGCTCGTTTGGGGCCTTCTGGATCTCATTCTGGGCCCTGCAGGTGTTCTACGCCAAGGAGATCGGCGGCAACGCGGGGCACGCCGTGGGCGTGTATCTGTGGGCGTGGGCGATCTTCACCGCCTACATGACCGTCGCGGCCCTGCGCGTGAGCGGGGCGGTCCTGCTGGTGTTCGTGCTGCTTACAATCACGTTCGTGCTGTTGGCTGTCGGGGCGGTCGGCGCGCATGAAACCGTCACTCACTGGGGCGGCTATCTCGGGCTGGCGACCGCGGCCGCCGCCTGGTACGCGTCGTTTGCGGCCGTCACCAACTCGACCTTTGGGCGTACCGTGCTGCCGGTGATGCCCTTGGGCGGAAGGTAGAGGCCCGTCATGGCGCTGGGATCTGACCAGAGCGACGGGGCGGCACTTGACCGCGATCTGGCGGGGCTGCTGGAGGTCGAGACGTTCGACCCTCCGGCGGCCTTCCGCGAGCACGCCCTGCTGAACGACCCGGCTGTGTATGAGCAGGCGGCCCGGGACCCGCAGGCATGGTGGGTCGCGCAGGCTGAGCAGCTCGAGTGGTTCCAGCCGTGGGAGCGCGTGCTCGACGACGACGATCCACCGTTCTACAAGTGGTTCGTTGGCGGCAAGCTCAACGCGTCGTACAACTGCCTGGACCGTCATGTGCTTGCGGGCAGGGGCGATCGGGTTGCATTGCACTGGCGTGGTGAGGAGGGGCAGGAGCGCGACATCACCTACGCCGAGCTGCTCGCCGAGGTGCAGCGCTTCGCCAACGCTCTGAAGGATCTCGGCGTCGGCAAGGGCGACGTGGTCGGCATCTATCTGCCGATGATCCCCGAGGTCGTGATCTCGATGCTCGCCTGCGCGCGGATCGGCGCTCCGCACAACGTCGTCTTCGGGGGCTTCTCGGCCGAGGCCGTGCGCGAGCGCATGGAGTTCTCCGAGGCGAAGCTCCTGATCACGACAGACGGGGCCGCGCGCAAGGGCAAGACCGCGCCGATCAAGGATCGGGTCGACGAGGTCATGGGCGACCTGGCCACGCTCCAGAAGATCGTCGTGGTCAGGAGCAAGGGCACGCCGTGTCAGATGAAGGAGGGCCGTGACGTCTTCTACGACGAGATCGTGGCCACCGCGGACCCGGACTGCCCGGCCGAGCCGCTGGACTCAGAGCACCCGCTCTACATCCTGTACACCTCGGGCTCCACCGCCAAGCCAAAGGGAATTCTGCACACAACCGGTGGCTACCTGACGGGCGTCTCGGCGACCCATCGCTACGTGTTCGACCTCAAGCCCGACTCGGATGTGTACTGGTGCGCGGCCGACGTCGGCTGGGTCACCGGGCACTCCTACATCGTCTACGGCCCGCTCTGTAACGGGGCCACGTCGGTGATGTGGGAGGGCGCTCCCGACTACCCGCACAAGGGAATCTGGTGGGAGCTCATCGAGCGCTACGGCATCACGATCCTCTACTGCGCGCCGACCGCGATCCGCGCCTGCATGAAGTGGGGCGCGGACTGGCCGAACAAGCACGATCTGTCCTCGCTCCGCGTGCTCGGCACGGTCGGCGAGCCGATCAACCCCAAGGCTTGGCTGTGGTACCACAAGGTGATCGGCTCAGAACGCTGTCCGATCGTCGACACCTGGTGGCAGACCGAGACCGGCGCGATCATGATCACTCCGCTCCCCGGCATCACCGCCACCAAGCCCGGCTCAGCCACGCATCCTTTCCCGGGCGTGTTCGCCGAAGTGCTCGACGAGTCCACCGGCGAGCCCGTCACCGAAGGCCAGGGACTGCTCGTGCTCACGCGCCCCTGCCCGTCGATGCTACGCACGCTCTACAAGGAGCCCGAGCGTTTCCTGCAGACGTACTTCAGCCGTTTCGGCAGGGACACCTACCTCGTCGGCGACGCCGCCCGCCGCGACTCAGATGGCTACATCTGGGTGATAGGACGGATCGACGACGTGGTCAACGTGTCCGGGCACCGGCTGTCGACCGCCGAGGTGGAGTCGGCGATCGTGGCGCATCCCGATGTGGCTGAGGCGGCGGTGATCGGCGAGCACGACGAGGACACCGGACAGGCGATCGTCGCGTTCGTGACGCTGCAGGGAGATCTCGCAGGAGACGAGCAGACGGTCGAGGGCATCCGCGCGACGGTCGCCGATCGCATCGGCAAGTTCGCCCGTCCCAAGCGCATCATCTGGTCGGATGACCTCCCCAAGACTCGTTCGGGAAAGATCATGCGCAGGCTCCTGCGCGACATCGCCGAGGGCCGCGCGCTCGGCGATGTCACCACCCTGCGCGACCCCGCGGTAACGGCGCAGCTCGAGGAGCGGGTGAAGGAGCTGCGGGCCGCCGAGGACTAGAGACGGGTGCTGACGCTCCGGTCAGGCAGGCGCTGTAACAAAAAAACCGCAACCCGCTCAGTGTGCTGATGCTCGGGCCAGCAGCGGGAGCGGGCCAATGCGGGCCGTGGACGCCGAATTAGATCGACGAGGTAGGCGTGGAGTGAGAGGCGTTTCAGGCGGCAGGTCGTGCAGGGTGAAAGCAGTCGGGCGATGCGTTGCTCGCCGGCCTCGGACTGGCTCCCGAGATTGAGCATCCGGTGGATGACGGCGCCCTGAGCACCATCGGCATGGTTGTTGGTCTTGCTCGATTATCCTTTGCTCAGCGAACGTCCCGAGCGCCGGCCAGACGTTCAGCAGCTTGCATGCGAAGCGTCAGCCCGACGGTAGCGGGCCTATTCCGGGCATTTGCAGGCGATCGTTTTCGTCGCGGAGCGGGACTCTGGAGGGCCTCGGCCGATCAGTCGCGCCTGCTCTTTTCATACGAGGGCGGTGGTGTGGACGTGGCGAGCGGCTTTGGGACCGGAAGCTTCGGGGTTGGCAAGATAAACCGAGGACCGTCGCCCGATAGAGTGGCGCGACTGGGCCGACCGGCTGGGAGAGGAGAGCGCAGCATGTACGTACGGATCGCGCGGTTCGAGGGTGGCGACCGCAACTGGGACGAGTTCGCCGCGGGCGTTCGCGACACCATTCGCAGCGGCGGGCAGGGCACTCCGTTTGAGAAGGCGAGTGACGCCGTCGCGCGGATGATGCTGCTGGTCGATCGCGAGGGCAATCGCGGAGCGAACCTGGTCCTCTGTGAGACAGAGGACGACCTGCGGCGGGTCGATGCTGCGCTGAACGAAGTGACGCCTGCCGGCGGGCGCGGCGCCCGAACCTCGGTGGAGATGTACGAGGTGGTGCTCGACGAGAAACCTGGCACCTAGCTCCACACGAATGCCGACGGCTCGACAGTCGTCTTTGCGTGTAGGGCTGCGGCGGGATCATGCGCAGCGGGGCTTGCACGTCGCCGAAGGAGTCGCCCGGGCTTGCGGAATCGCCCAGATGCGAGCGCACGAGTCCCCGTCCGCCGCGTGCCCGCTTGGCTGATGCACGGCATGTTGGCGTCCTTCGCCGAGTACTACTCCAACAACCTCGCGACAGAGATCATGAAGGGCCTCAGCCGCAAGCACGAACAGGGCGGCACGCCGTTCAAAGCTGCAACAAGCGGTGGCAAACATGATCGCCCGCGCCCTCGACTTCGCCGGTTCCTGCGCAATCGCCCCCCACATCCGGTTCGAACTCTCTTTATGCTCCTGCGATCCTTGCAGGCCCACGCCACGAACGCAAGCGATCATGGCAACACAGCCGATGGTTGCGACCTGTGATAGCGGGCCGTCATCCAGCAAGTCGAGGTCATCGAGACACCGCTGTTGGCTGGCGCTGCGCGTGTCCACGGCGCGGCTGTGACCGCGCCGCCGCCTCCGGACCCTCTGTGCGACCGCCCTCGCCTACGACCGTCCTGCGTCAAGGCTGAGCCGTCGGCCCGCGCCGCAGCGCGTGCCCCCGAGGGGCCGAGCCCCACGGCTTTGAGGGCCTGCTCGCGGCTGTTGTAGTAGTCGACGCTCTCAAATCGTCCAACAGCCGATCAGCGGCATCGTGCTCGCCGCCGTTCATCAACTCATTCGCCTGCCGAACTATCTCCACGTTCTCCTGCGACATCGCCTAATCCGCCAGCCCGGAATCGCTCAGCGCCTGCTCGCGATCGCGGTAGAGACGGAACTCACTGACGCGATCACCGTTCAGCCTGCACAGCAGCGCCAAGCGTTGCTCAACGTCGACTCCGCTGCCCTTTCCGCGACCGTACTCGTGCGCGCCCGATAGCTGCTCAGGGGTCGTCCCACTCACTACCGCTCGGGACGAACATGAGCACGGACGCAGGTCGACCCCGAGACTGCCGCATTGCGCCACGTAAGCAGGCGTGTGCCGCCCCTCATCTGGCGCGATCGAGAATCGTCCCTTGCGCTAGTGAGCGTGGCCGATGCTGAGACGCCCGCTCAGCCGGGGAAGCACAAGCGCCGGTGGTCCGCGCGCACCGGGACGGCTAGCACGGTCCCTTGACGCGGGTACCTCGTGCTAACCGGGGTTCGTGGCCGCGACGATCCAGACGGACCCGCGGCCGACTATGGAGCCGTCGGGCTTCTGCCAGGCGGCGTAGTGGTCCCTCAGGGCCTCGGCGATCTCGCCTCGACGGCTCTCCCCGTACTCGCCGTTCAGGCGGATCAGCTCGGCGCCGGGTCCGATCGCGAGCAGGGAGTCGATCGCCTCGTCCATGTCCGCGCCCATGAAGTAGTCGAAGTCGCGCTGATGCAGCTCGATCTCGTCGAACCCGGCAGCCTCGAGAATCCCGCGGGTGGTCTCGGGGTTACCGAGCGAGAATGGCCCGGGCCCGCAGGTGTCGGCCACGTACTCGTCAGGGCGCGAGAGGAACCGCTCAACGACCTGCTCGGTCTCCGCCCAGAACGGGCTATCGGCCTTGCGGCGCCAGCAGACCTTGGCGAGCCTGCCGCCGGGCTTGAGCGCGCCGCGGATCACGCGCATAGCCGGAACCGGTGCGGCGAAGAACTGCGTCCCCATGCGCGAGAAGGCGTAGTCGTAGATGGGATCCCACTCAGCCGTCTGCGCATCGGCGGTCTCGAACGCAACGTTCTCGACCCCCGCCTCGACGGCCTCGCGACGCGCGTCCTCGATGAACCGCGGCGAGGAATCGGTGCCGAGCGCGAAGCCTCCCGAGCCGACGAGCTCAGCCAGCTGCTGAGTCGTCTCGCCGAAGCCGCACCCGATGTCGATGCAGCACCCACGCTCGGACGGCGGAAGGAGCTCGAAGACCTCCTCGGTGACCTCTGCCAGCGCGCCCACGAACACCTTGCGGTTCGACTTCCACCGCTCATACAGGACCGTGTCCCATGCACGCACCGCTTCCTCGTTGGCGACCGCCACCGCACCCGCGCGCTGCTGTTGCGTCATCGGCCGATACTACACCTGAACGCGGCTCCGATCGGCCTGTATGCCCAACGTCACACGACCCGTGACGGCCGTTCTAGGGCTCGTGAGGAACGCGAGCAGTCGGGGGCGCCGAAACCGCGTTCGGGCCGATCAGAAGGGAGGTGCGCCATGCGCATCCAGAGGAAGATGGCTGTGGTCTCAGCCGCAAGTCTGATGGCGATTGGGGCAACTGGAGCCGGTGCGCAAACGTCTCCCGGGCACGTGATGGTGCATTCTGCTCACAGCACGAATCAGCCAAAAACCGTATTTCAGTGTAAGCAACGCTATCGGCCTGGCACACGGAAACGAGCATCCTGCATCAAGCGGGTGGCATCCGAAAAACCCGGTTCCAGCTGCGCCCACCCGATCAAGTCCGGGATCAACTTCGATACCAAAGTCGAAGGCATCGGGGTTGTCTTGACCTACAAGCCCGTCCAGTTTCCCCCCCACGAAGAAGGCACTCCACCGCCCGGATGGGCAGATTTCACTATGGGGCCAGTTACGACGGTTATGCATACCGATCTGTTCTACGCAACCTTCGGCTGGAAGCTGATCACATCAAAGGTTGCACTTTGCCGAGCTGTACTGTACGAATCGTTGCCTCACTATTTCCGCCTCCACGAAAAAGCCCTCCCAAACCGAACGCAAGCTCAATACAACATCGCGCTCGTTGACGGCTACACCTTTGGTCTGACGCTATTCGAGCGTTACATCCATGGCTAGGCCCACCACCAGCGTTGGGGCCCAGATGATGTTTATCTGCGGCCCCGCTTTAGTCCACCATTTGAAGGAAGGTCGAACCGCCCCGGTCCCCGGAAACGGGACCGGGGCGGCGTCTTCTGGCGCTCATCGGTCGCGAGTGCTACGGCTCCTTGAGGCGCTGATGGCCGCGCGCTAGCGCTAGCGCTCCTGAGGTCTCCTCGGTCAGCACCACAAGCATGACTACTGGGGCGCTGCGCGGCCGCGGTCAGCCTGAGAGGAACCGGTGGGCACCTTCCAGCCAACCCCGCAGCTTGAGGCTATTACGCAAGGCATTATCTCCTGCCACAGGCTTCCAACGCCGCACGCTGATTACCAATGACCTGGCGCCGCCCAATGCAGGTGCTCGTGCTCGGGCAGGCGCAGGTGCTCGGCGTCGCCGCGCCCGCGCCTGCGCCGGGTGGTGCTCGGACTCGACCTGCGGGGTGAGGGGCGCCGACGCCGGAGCCCAATGGGCGGGCTCAATCAGTAGTAGGCCACAGCGGAGATCCGCGCTTGCTGCCGATGCAGCGATCGCCAGCTGTGAGAAAGATCCAGAGGAGGACGACTTGATGACGCATCTAGGACATGCGCAACGTACCGGCGCGGTGAACTCGATCGTCGAGCTGCCGTCTGTCCCCGGCGATGGTGATATCCGGTTTGCCGACCGGCACGACGCGGGACGCCGGCTGGCCGCGCTGCTCGCCGACTTCCGCTCTGAGAATCCTGTCGTGGTGGGCATTCCGCGTGGCGGCATGCCGGTGGCAGCCGAGGTCGCACGCGCGCTCGAGGCGCCGCTGGACCTCGTCGTCGTGCGCAAGATTGGAGCGCCCGCCAACCCCGAGTATGCGATTGGAGCGCTGGCCGAGGACGATGTCAGCGTCATCGACGATGACGCTGTACATGGGCTGCGGCTCGGTGCAGTAGATCTGGAGGAGCTGGTGGGGCGCGCGCGGCACGAGCTGGCCGAGCGGCTGGCTCACTACCGAGGTACGCGCCGGCGTCTGGCGGTCGCTGGACGAACGGTGATTCTCGTCGACGACGGCCTTGCGACCGGCCACACTGCGCAGGCGGCGGTGCGCTCGCTGCGCGAACGGGGCGCAACGCGCATCATCCTGGCCGTCCCGATTGCGGCGCCGGAGTCCGCACACAAGTTGCGCGGCTGGGCGGATGAGGTGGTTTGCGTCGAGATGCCGACGGATCTTTGGGCGATCGGGCTGTGGTATGGGGACTTCAGCCCAACCTCCGACGAAGAGGTCGCGGCGCTCCTGGCAGAGCATGCTGGCGCCACGACGCGTGAGGTCGCGATCGAGGTGGCGCCCGGCCTCGTGCTGAGCGGCGATCTGACGGTGCCGTGGGGCGCGTACGCCCGCGGGGTGGTGGCCTTCGCGCACGGCTCGGGATCGAGCCGTCTGAGTCCACGCAACCGGCAGGTCGCCCGCGCGCTGAACGAGTCCAGCTTCGCCACGTTGCTTTTCGATCTGTTGACCCCGCGCGAGGAGGTCGATCGCGCCAACGTGTTCGACATCCCGCTGCTCGCGCAGCGGCTCGTGGCTGCGACGCGCTGGTTGCGTTGTCAGCCCGAGACGGCCCATCTGGCGGTCGGCTACTTCGGCGCCAGCACCGGTTCAGCGGCCGCGCTACTCGCCGCGGCCGAGCTGCGCGCGGGTGTGTGTGCGGTTGTTTCACGGGGCGGTCGCCCGGATCTGGCGCAGGCGCGGCTGGGAGAGGTGATCGCTCCCGTGCTGTTGATCGTCGGCGGCGCGGATACGGCCGTGCTGGAGCTGAATCGCGAGGCGCAGCGGCGAATGCGCTGCGAGAGCGAGCTCGCCGTCGTACCGGCTGCTTCGCATCTGTTTGAGGAGCCCGGCGCGCTCGAGGATGTCGCCCGGCTCGCCATCGACTGGTTCACTCAACATCTCGGTGAGAGCGCACCCACAGCCCGCGCTGGCGGTGTGGCGCTCGTATCAGGAGCGGGGCCAAGCGACTGATGCCCTGACATCTAGTGACCTATGCAGATGCGCGAAGCGAACACAACCAAGAGGCTAAACGCGCCATGACGCTCGCCCTGCGCCGGGTCGGATGTCGCCCACCTCCTTCCGCGCTGCGCCGCTCCGGCAGCTATGTCATGGATGGCCACAGGCTGTTCTGCGTCGTGTCGGAGTTCGCTTTTACTGGAGACCACGTGGTTGCGTCGCTCGAGGACTGCCTCGTCCTCGATGTCCACGCATACGCTCCGGGCGAGCTATGCGAGATGGGGCTGCGACCGGTCCGGACCGACCAATGACCGCACCCAGCGTTATGCAGGTGCCCGATTCACTTCAAGCACGGAAGGTCGTTGCTGCGATCGCCGATGACGCGGCGGCGAGGGGCGTGCTCTCGGTGGCGGGCGCCATCGCGAGCCTGTACTCAGCAACGGTGGAAGCGGTGCACGTGGGCGAGGCGCACGCGGGCCTCGCCGCATTGGCGCAAGGTGCCGGTGTTCCTCTGAGGACGGTCGCGGGACGGCCAGTCGAGGCGCTCACACACGTGGCCGCGGCTGAGAGCGTCGTTGCGATGGTGATCGGCGCGGGCGGTGCCACCGCCGGCAAGGGCCCGGCTGACAGCGCCGCCATGGCGCTGCTCGCCTCGCTTGAGAAGCCGATCGCCGTTGTGCCACCGAACGCGCCGGTCGCGCGTGCCATTGAGAGCATGCTCGTGCCGCTCGACGGAACTGCGGCGAGCGCGACGGCGCTACAGGAGATCGTCGCGCTGGCCTCAGACGCTGAGCTCGACATCGTGGTGGCACACGTGCACCAAGAGCCCTCGCTGCCGGCGTTCAGCGATCACCTCCCTCATGAGGTTCGCGCGTGGAGTGATGAGTTCATTGCGCGCTACTGTCCGTCGGCCAGCGAGGTCACGCTCGAGTTGCGCGTCGGCGAGCCGCACGAACACCTGCTGGACATCCTGCGCCGAAGCGGCTGCGACCTCGTCGCACTCGGATGGAGCCAAGACCTCGCCCGCGGACGCGCGGCGGTCGTGCGCCGCATGCTGGCCGAGTCACCCGTGCCCGTGCTGCTGACGCCCGCGGTCGGCAATTCTGCGCTCACGCTGACGGCGGCTGCACCCGCTGCAGACACCGCCGATCCCGAGCGAGCGCAATGGATGTCGCGGTGACAGCGAGGGGAAAGGTCGCCGACGCGGAGAAAGAAGCACCACGCGCGGCGAACGGGTTAGCGCGTTGGACCACTGCGTGAGCGACCCGGTGCTGGGCGCACGAGTGACGCTCAGGTTCGAGCGCAACCGAAGCCTCGCGCAGGCCATCGACCTGCTTGGGAGTCGTCTCGAGAGCCAGCTGCACGGCTTCGTGGACCGCCGCGCTCGACTCAAGCGATGAGCCGGTGCGCCGCGATCAGGCGAGTGGCATCACGGCGCAGCCTCGCCGCCGCGCCCCATCCCACCCATCGCCGCGAGGATGCGCTGGCCCGGCTGCAGGTCCGAGCCCGGCGCATCGACGACCTCGCCTACGCACTCGATGCCAAGCACGCGAGGGAAGCGGACCGCATCGCCCGAGCCACCCGCACGCGTGATCAGCTCAGAGCGATTCAGGCCGAACGCCTGTACACGAACAAGCACCCAGCCGAGGTGCGGATCGTGGATCGCAAGCTCCTCGAGCCGCAGCACCTCCGGTCCGCCTGGCTTGTGGACGACTACCGCCTGCATGATCCGAGAGCTTCCCCGTATGCCACCCGACAAACGGCCGTCGCGCTGGGATGCGAACCCGATGGCCCGCGAGACGTTGCGCCAAGTCCTTTCACACGAGGGCGAGGGCACCGGCGTTGTTTGTGATGCCTGTCGTGACGGGAACCGGTAGACCTGTTCCATTGGAGCATCCGCAGTGGTCGGTGAGCTCGCGCTGGGCACACTGAGCGACCCGGCGCGCGATCTCGTGTGCGGGGGCGTCCATGAGCTCGAGCTCCACGAGACGGGAGAGGCGGCCGCGTAGATCAATGTGCAGGACGGCTTCGATCACGGGCCACAGCTCGCTTGGAGCGATTCATCGAACTCCCGACGTCGGTGGGCAGGCAGGAGCAGGGCGGCGAGATGTCGAGCGTGCTCGGCGAGGCGCTCATCGGTTGGGCCGCGGCGGGCCGGTTTCGTGCAGTCGCCCAAGGTCGGCTTGCAGTGGCGTTCATCGTGCAATGTCGCGAACTCGACGAGCACTCGTGGCGCGCCCCGAAACAGCCGCGCCGTGCGCCGGTCGATGACGGCGACGGCATGGTCTCCAGGAGTGAAGATGCCAGCCAGCGGCTCGAGCCATGGCAGCGTGTCGACGACCGCCGTCGATTCGACCGGGCTCGGCAGCGGCACAGCCGCGAAGGCGGTCCCTTCCGCGGAGGAGAACATGGCGAGGCTCCGCGTTCCGTATGCGAATGCCGGCATGCAGCGCAGCATCTCGCGCAGGCGATCCACGTCGGCCTCAACCGTCCACCGGTCCATGTCAGTCATCAACCCATCCAGCTCGCGTCGCGCGCCGCCGCACTCGTAGATCGGGTGCACTTGAGGCCGAGGTACACGCTCAGGACCGGATGGCAACTGGTCTTGAGCTCACTCAGCCGGCGCAGCGTGCCGGTGCCGACCGCGGGCGGCACCATCAAGCACGGCCCTTGTCCGATGCGGCGCGGAGCGGCTCCGCGGTCCGATCGTGGCCGGCAGTGGATCATGGCCGGCAGTGGCGTAGGCACGGTGGCGACGAGATGGGTCGCCGTACAGCACGCGCACCACGCTCGCCTCGACGTTCGCCTCGTCGTAGGTCAGCGCCGCGACCTGCTCGCGGGCACGCTGCCAGCCGACGAACAGGACGCTGATCGCGAGCGAGGATGGCAGCCCCGGCTCCTCTTGACCGGCGCAGAATGCCCGGTAGGCAGCCGCGCTGAGAGCGGCGGGCTCGACGGCCAGCGATCGTGCCGCGAGCTGGATCGCGCAAGCCGCCTCATGTCGCGCCTCGGTGCGGTCACGCCGGCGAGTGCCGATGTCGGGCGCTTTGGGCTCGACTGCCATGGCCGCTCAACTCGCCGGCTGGAGGATCGACGCTCGCGCGGTGCGACGTGGCGCCCGGTCGATGGCCTCGGCTTGGGACGCCGGCTGGCCGTGTTGAGCCAAGCGCGGGACTCTGCCTGCCGCCGAGCGGATCGCGCGGTCATAGACGTCCTCGTAGCCTTCGGCGACGATCGTCGCGTCGTAGCGCGTGGCGACGCTCTGCCGGCAGCGTGCCGCGTCGAGCGTCTCGATCGATCGAGTCGCGCGGGCCATCGCCTGCACGTCGGCGACGTGGAAGCCGTTCTCGCCATCGATCACGATCTCGCTGGCGTCACCCTCGGGGAAGGCGATCACGGGTGTGCCGCAGGCGAGCGCCTCAACCATCACCATCCCGAACGGCTCCGGCCAGCTGATGGGCATCAGGAACGCCTTTGCCGCCGCGAACAGCTCCTTGCGACGTACACCGCCGACCTCGCCCACGAAGGCGACCTTGCGCCCGTCGACGTGCGGCTCGATCTCGCGACGGAAGTATTCCTCCTGCCCCGGCTGCACAGGTCCGGCGAGCACGAGTGGCATGCCGGCGGCTCGTGCCGCTGCGATTGCGCGGTGTGCGCCCTTCGCTGGATCCATCCGCCCCACCCACAGCAGGTAGTCGTGCTTGTCCTCGCGAAACGGCCAGTCCTCGACACGGATCGGGTTGGGTACGACATCGGCTACGCGCACGCCGGGCGGCGCGTGCTTACGTTGGAAATCGCTGATCGCGACCAGTCGCGCCTTGTGGCCATGACGCGCGTAGAACGGACACGTCTCGTCGTTGAACGGGGCGTGCAGGGTGTGCACAACCGGGACCGACACGCGGCTTGCCATCGCGACTGCGGTGAAGCCCGAGTGGTCGTGCACGAGATCGAAGGGCCGGCCCTCCGCGCCGACGCGGTCGACCGCGTCATAGGCCGCGCCTACATGGTCAGACTCATACAGCGAAGAGCCGATCTGGTCGGCGTGGGTGCCTTCCAGCGGGGAGCAGACGCGAGCCGCTGAGTGCGAGCCGGGCGCGGCGAACAGCGTGACCTCGTGTCCCCGTGCAACCAGCTCATCGCATAGCAGCGCGACGACCGCCTCGATCCCCCCGTAGCCTGGTGGTGGCACCGGGATCCAGGGGGGCGCGAGGACCGCAATCCTCAGTGCCCTCCGCTCCGCACGGGGGAGAGTCGTGATCTGGTGGAGGGAGGGCGCGTTCACGGGGTTGAGGGCTGCCAAAGCGCCGCGCCGGCTGAACCATTCGCCGACCGGCGTGTTCTTCGGCTGCCTACCCCAGATTAATCTTCTCCCGCGGCGGGGACATCCGCAAGCCGCCACGAGGATGGAGCCGGAAACTACGGAGCCAGCCGCGCCGTCGGGGTCTACGATCGGCTATTGGTGATGAGAGCGGCGTCGCGGTGAGGCAGGAGGGAGCAGCGGGGCCGACAGGCGACCGGCCCCGAACGACGCGGCAGCGCGGTACGGCCGCTACGGCGGCGAGCGCGCAGGCGGTCCTCAGCCCGCGCGGCGAGCAGTTCGAGGTCCTCGGCCGCGCCGGCCCAGTCGAGCTGCGCGGTGCGCCGGCGATTCCAGCAGAGGCGCGCGAGGAGCTGCTCGTGATCAAGGACGGCGAGCTGTTTCTGTGTGCGCGCACAGACGGCGACGTCGCCGCGCCGCGGGTGTCGGGCGAGGGCTTCTACGCCCACGACACGCGCTATCTGTCGGAGATCCGCTTCGAGGTCGGCGGCGCTGCACCGGTCGCGCTCTCCTATGCGGGGGTCGACGACCGCGCGTTCGTCGACTCGACGAACGCCGCGCTGGCGCGTGAGGCGCTGGCACCCGTGCCGCAGCAGTCGTTGAGCATCAGCCGCGAGCTGATGATCGCCTCGGGCCGGCTGTACTACCTCGTGCGCGTGCACAATTTCCTGCGCGAGACGGTCACGACGAGCGTCTCCCTTGCTCTCGCTGCCGATTTCGCCGACATCTTCGAGGTGCGTGGTGGGCCGCGCAGAGAGGCACGGGGGCATCTGCTCGCTCCTAAGCAGCTCAAGCGCGGGCTCGTGCTGGCCTACGTCGGCGAGGACGAGACATTTCGTGAGGCGGTCATCGAGCTCGACCCACAGCCCGCCCGGGTCGAGCTGAACGCGGACTGCGTGCGGGCGCACTGGGACGTGACGCTGGAGCCCGGGGTGCCGGTGACGGTGCTCATGACGGCTGAGCCCTCTGTCGGTGGTCGCCGTCGTCCGCGACGGCGCATCGAGACGGCGGCGGCGGAGCTCGCACAGTCGGGATCTGAGTGGGAGTCACGCTGCACGCGCATCGTCAGCGACAACGAGCTGTTCGGCGGCCTGATCACGAAGTCCAATCGCGACCTCCGCGCGCTCGTCATGCCCGCGCCGGGCGGGCAGATCGTCTCCGCGGGGATCCCCTGGTATGTCGCGCCATTCGGGCGCGACGCGCTCGTGACGGCCAGCGAGGCTCTGCTGCTGAATCCCGATCTCGCGCGCGACGCGCTGCGTGTCCTGGCGAAGCTTCAGGCGAGCAAGGATGACCCCTGGCGCGACGCTGAGCCGGGCAAGATCATGCACGAGCTGCGCGTCGGCGAGTTGGCGCGCGGGGGCATCATCCCCCACACGCCCTACTACGGCACCGTGGACGCTACGCCGCTGTTCTTGATGTGTGCCGCCGACTACTACGCCTGGACGGGAGACCTCGCCACGTTGCGCACGCTGCGTCCCGCGCTCGACGGCGCACTGCAGTGGATCGACGAGTTCGGCGACCGCGACGGCGACGGGTTCATCGAGTACGAGCGCCGCTCACCGGCCGGCCTGCGCAACCAGGGCTGGAAGGACTCCCACGACTCTATTGTGCACGCCGACGGCAGCCTCGCCGAGGGTCCGATCGCGCTCGTCGAGGCACAGGGCTACGTGTACCGCGCCAAGCTCGCGATAGCCGATGTCTACGTGGCACTCGGGGACACGGACACGGGGCTGCGCCTGCGCGGCGAGGCACAGCACCTGCGCGACGCGTTCAACGAGGCCTTCTGGGTTCCCGAGGAGGGAACCTTCGCGCTGGCGCTCGACGGACGCAAGCGCCAGGTCGCGAGCGTCACCTCCAACCCCGGCCACTGCCTCTACTGCGGGATCGTCGAGCCGGAGAAGGCCGCAGCGGTGGCCGAGAGGCTGATGGCGCCAGACATGTTTTGCGGATGGGGCGTGCGGACGCTGTCGAGCAGCTGCCCCGCGTATAACCCGATGAGCTACCACAACGGCTCGGTCTGGCCGCACGACAACGCGATCATCGCCGCGGGCCTGAAGCGCTACGGCCACGACGGCGCCGTCCGGCGAATCGCCGACGCGCTGTTCGACGTCGCCACGAGCGCCCGCGATTTCCGCCTGCCGGAGCTCTACTGCGGCTTTGACCGCTCTGAGCGCGCAGCGGTCGTCGCCTACCCTGTTGCGTGCATCCCCCAGGCGTGGGCCGCGGCGGCTCCGTTCCTGCTGCTGCAGGCGATGCTCGGCATCTCGCCCGACGCACCAGGCCGAGCACTGAAGATCGAACGGCCGCTGCTGCCCGACTGGCTTGGGCAGCTCCGGCTTGAGTCTCTGCGCGTCGGGCATGCCACTGTGACGCTCGACTTCAAACGCGACGGTCGCGTCACGAGCTTCGCGCTGCACGAGCAGCACGGCGAGCTGAACGTGACGATGGCCGCCGCCCCATGAGCCCCCCGGCCGCGCTGCCAGGAGAGCTCGACAGGCGCTTTGAGGCGCTGATCTTTGACTGGGACGGCACCGCGGTGCCAGATCGCGCAGCCGACGCCGGCGCCGTCCGGGCTGCCGTTGAGGCTGCGTCCGCGCTCGGCCTGGATCTGGCCGTGGTCAGCGGCACCCACGTGGGGAACATCGACGGTCAGCTCGGCGCCCGCCCGCCCGGCCCCGGCGCGCTTCATCTGCTGCTCAACCGAGGCTCGGAGGTGTTCCGTGCAACCGTGGAGGGCGTCGAGCTCCTCGCTCGGCGCACCGCCTCGGAGGCGCAGGCAGTCGCGCTGGACCACGCGGCGGCACTGACGGTGCGGCGCCTCGGCGCCCTGGGCCTCGAGGCGAGGATCGTCTCGCAGCGGCTCAACCGTCGCAAGATCGACCTGATCCCGACCGGGGAGTGGACGGACCCACCGAAGGCGCGCATCGCCGAGCTGCTGGCGGCCGTCCAGGCGCGTCTGCGCGAGCACCAGCTGGACGGGTTGCAGGCCGCGGTCGAGCTCGGCCGGGCCGCGGCCGCCGAGGCCGGGCTCACGGAAGCGTGCGTGACGAGCGACGCCAAGCACATCGAGATCGGCCTCACGGACAAGTCCGACTCCGCCCACTGGTATTTCGAGCATCTGTGGGAGCGCGGCGTCTGCCCCGAGCAGGTGCTGATCGTGGGCGATGAGCTGGGGCCGCTCGGCGGTCTTGCAGGCAGCGACTCCAAGCTCTTGATCGGGGACGCCGTGGGCGCCACCGTGGCCTCGGTCGGGGTCGAGCCCGCCGGCGTGCCGGTCGGGGTCATCGCGCTCGGCGGTGGACCAGACGCATTCAGCCGGCTGCTCGATCGGCAGCTCGCGCTACGCCGGCGGGGTGCCTTGCCGATCGTCTCATCCGACCCCTCCTGGACGCTTCACATCGAGGGCGTCGATCGCGAGCGCGAGCGTGCACGCGAATCGCTGCTGACGCTCGCCGACGGCTGTTTCGGGACCCGCGGCAGCTTCCTCGCGCCGCACCCCGGCTCGACCCCGGCGGTTCTCATGGCGGGGGTCTACCGTGGCCACGGCGAGCTTTCCGAGCTGCAGCCGGCGCCGCTGTGGAACCGCCTAGCTGCGCTCCCGGCCGCCGGTCGGGTGCGTCGAGTCCTCGATCTGCACGCCGGGGTGCTCTTCCAGGAGATGCCGGGTGAGCTGGAGGCGTTGCAGTTCTGCTCGCTCGCCGAGCCCGGACTCGCGGTCCTGCGCGCGCTCGCGCCACGAGCGACGCTCGAAGCCAGCCCGCCGCTCGTTGCACCGCCGCGCTCGCATGCGGAGCGCCAAGACGACGGCGCGGTGATCCGCATCGCCGTCGCAAACGGCGCGCTCGAAGCCGCCGCCGTGCAGTCGATCGCGGGGGCCGGCAACGAGGCGGCGCTCGAGCGCATCGCGGCATACGTGGCAACATCCGCCGAGGATTCGAGCAGACCGGCCCTGCGACGTGTGCACCGAGCCAGAGAGGCCGGGCGCGAGCGACTGTTGAGCGATCATCGCCGTGCCTGGGCGCAGCGCTGGGATGTCGCCGACGTGCGGATAGACGGCGACCCCGAGCTACAGCTAAGCGTGCGGCTGGCGCTGTTTCACCTGATGGCCTGCGCCGGCGATCAGGGCGATGCGGCCGTCGGCGCTCGGGGCCTGAGCGGCCGCGGCTACCGCGGCCACGTCTTCTGGGACAGCGACGTTTTCGTGCTGCCGTTCCTCGCCGCGACCCATCCGGCAGCCGCGAGGGCGATCCTCGAGTACCGCGTCCGGCGCCTGCCCGCGGCCCAGGCCGCAGCGCGCGCCGTCGGACGTGTCGGCGCCCGCTTTGCCTGGGAGTCGGCCGCGAGCGGCGAGGACGTCACGCCGCGCGCCGCGCGTGACCGTGCCGGGCGCGAGGTCGGGATCTACACCGGGCAGCGCGAGGAGCACATCATCGCCGACGTCGCATGGGCGGCCGGGTGCTACATCGACTGGACCGGCGATCAGACATTCCGCAAAGGATCCGGACGGCAGCTACTCGTCGAGACGGCGCGCTACTGGGCCTCGCGCGTGGAACGCGACAGTGACGGCAGCGCCCACGTTCGCGGCGTGATCGGCCCCGATGAGTACCACGAGCTCGTCGACGACAACGCCTACACGAACGTGATGGCACGCTGGAATCTGCGCCGCGCGTTCGCGGAGACGACGGACGGCGACCTGGACCGCTCCGAGCGGGCATCATGGCTCGATCTCGCCGACGCGCTGATCGACGGCTACCAACCGGACAGTGGCATCTACGAGCAGTTCGCCGGGTTCTTCGAGCTGGAGCCGCTAGTGATCTCCGAGATCGCGCCGCGGCGTCCCATCGCCGCCGACCTGCTGCTATCCCCCGAGCGGGTGCACCAGGCCCAGGTCGTAAAGCAGGCCGACGTGCTCATGCTCCACTACCTCATCCCGGACGAGGTAGTGGACGGATCGCTTGCCGCCAACCTCGCCTTCTACGAGCCACGCACCGCGCATTCCAGCTCGCTTTCACCCGGCGTACACGCCGCGCTCCTCGCCCGCGCCGGCCGCCTCGCCGAGGCACAAGCGGCGCTGGCCCTGACCGCGCGCATAGACCTCGACGACGTATCCGGGTCGACCGCCAGCGGGGTGCACATCGCCGCGATGGGCACCATCTGGCAGGCACTCGTGCTCGGCTTCGCAGGAGCCCGTCCCCGTGGGAATGTGCTCGCGCTTGACCCGCGGATCGCCGCCGACTGGGAGCTGCTCGAGCTGCGGCTGCGCTTTCGGGCGGCGCAGCTGCGCGTGCGGGTGAACGCGCACACGATCGAGGTGACCAGCGACCGGTCGACACAAGTCAGCGTCGCTGGCGCGAAGACGGTGAGCGTCGGGCCGAGCGGCCACCGCTTCGAGCGAGAGTGAGTCTCACTCGGCACTGGGCCCGTCGGAGCCCCCGGCCGATCGCGCATGGCCAGCAATAGCCCGCTGCGCCGATCCTGCCGATGCGGCGAGCAGCCGCTGCGGCGAAGAGCAGCCGCACGTTCGCTGCGCGAGCGTGGCGCGACACGCGTAGTACTCGGTCACCGCATCCGAGTCGGCCCGCGAACTACACGACTGGGTAGATGACTTGGTTTGCGTGGCAATGTCCGGTCTGTTGTCGATCCGATACTGGTACAAGGACTTCGGCCCGACCTCCGATGAAGAGGTCGCTGCGCTGCTGGCAGAGCCCACTGGCAGTGTCACAGGGGGAACGCCCGCAGAAGCACGAGCACTACCTCCGTGGCACCGTCGTCTGCGATGAATGCCTCGGGAGGCTGCTCTATGGCCGCCACGGCGGGGGCTCAGGACGCCAGTACGACTACTTCTGCTGCAACAACCGTGCTGTCCGCCGCCACAAGATCCGGTGCTCAAGCGGCCACTACCCGGTGGACACCGTCGAGCATCGCGTCGAAGAGCTCTACCGGACGCTGCGCCTGGATCCCAAGGTGCAGGAGCAGATTCGCGCCGAGCTCCGCCAGGACCTGACCGACCGCCAAGGGCTCATCGAGCAAGAGACCGAGCGCCACCAGCGCGCCCTGAAAGCGATTGAAGCCAAGCAAGAAAAGCTGGTCCAGCTCTTTTAGAAGGACTGAGCCGTCCCGTGTTCGACGAAGACCGTGATCTGCCCCCGCTTTGGTGGAGGCGCCTTTCTAGAATCCTCCGGCGTGCCGCGAGGGGGAATCAATGCCCAGCAGGTATCCAGCCGTGCCCGAAAGATGGAGGCCAGATGAGCCGCGCCTGTCGGCACATCCCGGAGGCTGCCCAGCTTAGGCGGTCGGCGTGGTCGCCGGAGCGGCGGTTGTCGCGCGGTCCTTCGTCCACACCCTGTGCGCGAGCAGCGCGACGGCCGCGTAGATTGCAAGTGCGTTTACGGCATGCAGAAAGCCCAGCCACGGGACCGACGTCGAGGCGACGCCGAGGATGAACTGCAAGATGCCGAGTAGGAAGATCCCGCCCGACCACTTGAGGTCGCTTTCACCGAGACGTCCGGCCAGCGAAACGATCAAGAGCGCCAGCATGACGAGAACGATGAGGGTGCCGACGGCGCCATGCGCGTTGAAGCCGTCTTCGATCGTCTTCTTTGAGATGGATGCTTTTTCCGCCTTGTGTATCGCGTCGAACGTGGCGTGTCCGGCGAGCCCGACCTGCACGACGATCGCTGCGAACAGAATTGACGTTAGCCAGCGGAAGGCCGTACGCATGCGCGGTACGATACAGGAGCCCTGAGAGTCCTCACGCGCTCGCAAGCATGATCAGTCGCGGCGAGACATTGCTGTATTGCATGCCGTCGAAGTCTCCCCAGGCCCGCTCGCTACTCACGGAACCCGCTCCCTCCAGCATTTCTTGCAGATCATCGCGCTGTGCCGGGCTACTCGCCGCGAGGCTACTCTGCGATCTCGTGGTGGCGGTTGGCAGCGCGGGTGGCGAAGGTGCACCCGTCGCTTGTCTTGTGGACTGGGCCGGCGGCGTGGAGGCTGGCGATGCGGAGCCTGTCAATTCGGATGAGACAGGCGGCGTGACGAGTTTGGTGTGCGGCTTCCTAGCAGTTGGGCTTGTTGATCCCGCGAGCACAGTGAGCCAGCGGGCGGCCCCGGGGCTATGCTCGTCCTTCGAGGGTGTCAACCGAAAGGGGTTTCCTTGCCCCACGTTCATTCGTCCAGGCCGCCCGGCGCCAGCATGTCGCATGGCGGTAGATCGCCGGTTCTCGCGGAGCGCGAGGCGAGCGGCACTCAGCCTTCCGAGGAGGAGGGCGTCGAGTTGCGCCGCACGGCCAACGGCAAGGGCGATGGGGTTCTGGCCACTCGCCCGTTCGCGGCTGGCGAGACCGTCATGGTCGGCTTCCTGGTCGGGGCGCTGAGCGGCAACGACTCGCACGCGACGCAGGTCGGTCCCGGCCGCTGGGCGCTCCACGGAGGCCTCGGTCCGAAGGTCAACCACTCCTGCGAACCCAACTGCGGTGTCCGTCTCAACGACGGGCAGGCCTTTGACTTCGTCGCCCGCCAGCCGATTGGCGCCGGGC
>CALAQT010000523.1 GCA_937888775.1 uncultured Actinomycetes bacterium
CAACAGCACGTCAGGCTCTCGCGACCGCTCGGATTCACCCCCAAATGACGAGGAGTCCCGGTGATTGCGGCGCGCCCGGTCCCCCCATCCACGGCCCGGCGGCTGCCGCAACCACACGTATTTGTGTAATATCGGCGGCGCCGGGCCCGGGTCCCGGCCAGCCGGTCGGGGCGCCGCCAACATCAGCGGAGGCCCCTCCATGGCGCTCCAGAAACGCGCACTCCTGGCCACCGCCACCGGCGTCGTCGCCCCCTTCGCCCTGCCGCGACTGCTGCCCGCCAGTGCCTCGTCGTCACCTCCGGCCGGCTGGCTCAGCCCCGTTGCCACGCGGACGCCGGAGCCGCTGGTCACGGCGGCACCGTCGCCAACCTCCCCGACCGTCAGCGATGCGCTGCCGTGAGCCATGCGCCGGCTCAACAGCGAAACAGGGACGGTGGCTCGGGAACCGAAGAGCATCCTGGACGAACTGGCCGGCACGTTGCGGCAGACATCGAGCAATTGCTACAGAGGGTTCGGCACGCACGTACCGACTGTGGCAGTCGAGCCGACGGCGTTGCGACCCCGCACACGATCCCCCCACGCGGGTCTCCTTGGTTGCCCAGACCCGACCGATCTTCTCTCGCTGAACAGGGGGAGCGAAGGGGGCATCGCACTTTGACATATCCCAGCGCTGCCATCGGCCCCGAACCTCGATGATCGACAGGGCGGGCGCGGAGATCTACTGAATCCGGTCGCGGCCCCGCTCGGATGATCGCCGCGCTGGCAGCGGGTAGCGTGCAGCGACGCATCAGCCGATCGGAGAGTAGACCTTGCCAACAGGTGCCGGGACCATTGTGCGGGACGGCGAACGAGCAGTCTCTGCATGCGATCGGCGTGGCCTTCGGCGGTCGCAGTCATGATGCCCAGCGGCGATCCTCGCGTGCGTGTGCTGATCGCGGGCGGCGGCGTGGCGGCCCTTGAAGCGCTGCTTGCGCTGCGCGCGCTTGCTGGCGATCGGGTGGCGATCTCGCTGATGTCGCCCGAGCCCGAGCTGGTCTATCGGCCGGTCACGGTTGCTGAGGCGTTCGGGCGGGCGGAGGCCGGGACCTATCAGCTCGCAGACATCCTTGCCGATCAGCATGTGTCCCACATCGTCGACTCGCTTGTGCGCGTCGATCCGGTGAGACACGCGGCGATGACCGCCTCGAACGCAACGATCGCCTACGACGCGTTGTTGGTCGCCACGGGCGCCAGGACCGCCAACCCACTCCCGGGAGCGCTCATGTTCGGCGGCCGGGCCGAGGTGCCGCAGCTGCGGACAATGCTCGGCGAGCTGGTGGACGGGACAGCCGCCTCGGTGGCGTTCACGCTGGCGCGCGAGCAGACCTGGGCGCTGCCGCTGTACGAGCTGGCCCTGATGACCGCGTCTCACCTCCGCGATCACGGCAGCGACGCGCGCGTGATGATCGTCACCCCGGAGGACGAGCCGCTCGGGCTGTTCGGCCCGCCCGCGTCGGCTGCCGTGCGTGAGATGCTCTCGGCGGTCGGAATCGGGCTACGCTGCTTGGCGTTGCCGGCCGGGGTCACTCACCGGCAGCTCCTACTGGCCGGCGGCGGCGGCGTGCCTGCCGACCGGGTCGTCACGCTCCCGGCGCTCGAGGGGCTACGGCTGGCGGGACTGCCGGCCGACGACCACGGTTTCATCCCGGTCGACGCCCACGGACGCGTCGCGGGAGCACCCGACGTCTACGCCGCCGGGGACGTGACCACGTTTCCGTTCAAGCAGGGCGGCGTGGCGGCGCAGGAGGCCGACGCGGCCGCCGAGGCGATCGCCCAGCGCGCGGGCGCGTCGCTCGAACCGGCCGCGTTTCGTCCCGTGCTGCGGGGGTTGCTGATGACCGCAGGGGCGCCCCTGTACCTGCGCTGCGAGCCGCATCGCCTCGCCCGCCAGGCGACGGTGGCGATCGATGTGCCGTCACCTTCGCGCAGCGGCCCGGCGGCGCCGTCGGCATCAGACCAGCCGCTGTGGTGGCCACCGGTCAAGGTCGCGGGCCGTTACCTGGCTCCGTATCTGTCCACGGCGCGCCCCGTCCTAGGGCCCCCGGGACTGCTGGCCGACCGGATGGCCGTGCCGGGGCCGGCGCTGCCCGAATCCGAGCACCACGATGCGCTGGAGCTGGCGCTGCTGCTCGCCGAAGGTGACGCCCGCTGGGGTGACTACCGCTCGGCCCTGGCCGCCTTGGAGGCGGCCGAGGCGCTCGAAGGCGCGCTGCCGCCCGAGTACGATACCAAGCGACGGATGTGGCAAGCCGAGGCGGCGAGTTGAGATATGACATCGTGATCGTCGGCGGAGGCTCGGCGGGATGTGCGCTCGCCAACCGCCTGAGCGCCGACGGGTCGACTCGCGTGCTGGTGCTGGAGGCGGGACGGCCGGACTACGCCTGGGACGTGTATATCCACATGCCCGCGGCGCTCTCGTTCCCGATCGGAAACCGGTTCTACGACTGGCGCTACGAGTCAGAACCCGAACCGCACATGAACGGCCGGCGGATCTACCACGCTCGTGGCAAGGTGCTGGGGGGCTCCAGCTCGATCAACGGGATGATCTTCCAGCGCGGCAACCCGCTCGACTACGAGCGCTGGGCAGCGGACCCCGGCATGGAGGCCTGGGACTACGCCCACTGCCTGCCGTACTTCAAGCGGATGGAGACCTGCATGGCGGGCGCCGACACCTGGCTGGATCAGCCGGCTAGCCACACCCCTTGTTTCTCGGTGGGCGGCCGCGGTGATAGTCCGGCATCGTCACCGACGCTCGACGGTGACCAGCAGCATCCAACAGGATCGGCTCCATCGCTATCTCCTTCCTCGTTTGGTGCTGGAGCCACCCGATGCTGCTCCGCGCCGAGCTCCGCTCTTCAGGCGTTCGGAGTCGCTCAGGGTCGGATGAACGACGCGGACTGCCCTGCTCGGAGCGCAAGGCAGCGCGCGTGAGGCGTCACCCGAGCGCACAGCTGTGGCTAACAATCAGGGGCCGTGTGAGGTTCGCCCGTTAGGATTCGCCCCCGCCAACGTCGGTCGAGACGGTTCCGTTCGACAGCAGGCTGCGGACCCTGAATCGCGGAAGCGTCTGGCGGGCGCGTGCTTGGGTCTGACCGAGCGCGACCGGCCCGAGGGTTGTTTCGCCAACACGTGTGCTCGTCCGCCAACAGTCGTAGCCGCCCAATCAGCTGGGCCCGCGGCACATACGCGGCACACACGAGGGGCCGGGTCCCGTGAGCGCTGGGCGGTTTTGCACAGGGCATCGATGCCGTGTGCCTCAGCGCCCTGCTTCGCCGGCGTACCAGGGCGATCACCGACGCTTCGTCGCAGCCCTGCTTCGCGCCGATTGCGCGACCAGTCTGCACCATGTCGTTAGCCGGAACCTGGCTCCCAAAGCAAGCACCAACTCGACACGGGCGACACGATCGCGTGCTTGCTCACGGTGGAATCCGTTGGCATTCTGCAAGCGGTTGACCCGATGGAAGCGGCTCGTGGATCCGCGTGAAGGCGCTCGTCGCGCGTGGCGCTGCTGGCCGTCGTTAGGGCGCTGGCCCTGACGCTCGCAATCGCCCAATCTCGAGCGTCCGGCTGCCGCGGCCCGCACGATCGCTTTCGTCCTCCCGCGACCTTACGTCGCGCGATCGCGTTGGCGACATTGCGATCGCCGGATCCGGCCGTGTGCGCCCCGGGCCGGGCTTGCGGAATCGCTCAAGATCGGCCGCAGGCGCTGTCCCCGTTGTGCCGCGGTTTCGAGGTTTTCTTTAGGATCTGGTCGTAGACGGAATCTTGGCGATGCTCGGTCGATGAGTCCGGAGGTGATCCGAGGCGTGTGCCCGTCGGGCATCGACATTGCGTATGAGCGGTTCGGCGATCGCGATGCGCCGCCCGTGTTGCTGGTGATGGGTCTGGCGACGCAGATGCTTGGCTGGCCGGAGGAGTTCTGCTCGGCGCTGGTCGCCCGCGGATTGCACGTCATTCGGTTTGATAATCGTGACGTCGGTCTTTCGACGCACTTGCATGACGCGCGTCAGCCAGATGTGATGGCGGCGCTGTCAGGCGATTCCTCATCGGCGTCTTACACGCTGTCTGATATGGCGGGCGACAGTGTGGGTCTGCTCGATGCTTTGGAGCTCGACAGCGCGCACATCGTCGGTGCTTCGATGGGTGGGATGATCGCGCAGACGGTGGCGATTGAGCATCCGGACCGCGTGCGGTCGCTGACGTCGATCATGTCCACCACGGGCGACGCGGCGGTGGGTCAGGCGACGCAGGAGGCGCTTGGCGCGCTGTTGTCCGCGCCGGCCACCAGCCGCCAAGAGGCTGTCGAGCGGACCGTGTCGATCTTCGGGGTGATTGGTTCGCCCGGTTTTGAGCTCGATGAAGCTGACCTGCGTGAGCGGGCGGGACTTGCCTATGACCGCGCCGACGATCCGCTCGGTGTCGCCCGCCAACTGCTGGCGATCGTCGCTTCCGGCGACAGGACTGCGAGTCTACGTTCGGTAAGCGTGCCCACGCTCGTGCTCCACGGTGGCGATGATCCGCTTGTTGACGTGAGCGGTGGCCGGGCGACCGCCGACGTGATCCCGGAGGCCGAGCTCGTCATCTTTGACGGGATGGGGCACGATCTGCCGCGGGCGCTGTGGTCCGAGATAACGGCACGGATCGGCGACGTCGTTCAGCGCGCCGAAGCGCGTGCGAGGACGCAGGGCTAGCGCCCGATCAGAGGGCCGCTCCTACTCCGCAAGGCACGGCGCGCGCCCCCTTTCGCCCAGCTGCGGGCGCGGCTGACTCGAGGCTGGTTGCCGGACGAATCGCAGGTGGCGTCAGCCTCGACGCCGGCGCTCGCTCGTGGGCGAATGCGCAAGCCCGAGGGGGGACGCTGACGAGCTGCGGCCGACTGCTGCTTCCAGCGCTGGCGCTTGCAGCCGAACGGATCGCAGCTAGCGATCCGCCCCGCCCTCCTGTCCGCGCGAAGCGGAACCACCGACTCCTGCGCCGGCAGGTACGTCCGAACGTCAAAGGAGGTCCCGACCGGACGATCGCAAGCGTGGCATAGCGGGTGGCGCCGCACGGTTCTGCTCGCGCAGGGCACGGGTGGGGCTCTCGACGCGATCCTGCTGCGACGCAAACGACGTCGGGCAACGTACGGTCATTCGCAGTTGACCGCAGACGGTCCAGGGAGGAGGATGGGCTTGACCGGAAGGAGGTCCCGCATGTCGCGGATGATGGCTGATTGCCGTCGGTTTCCGAGCGAGTCGAACTGCTCGCTGACGATCATCGGCGAGGAAGAGGAGGTTGTCCGGGCAGCGGCCGAGCACGCCGCCGCTGTCCATGGACACGAGAACACTGAGGATCTGCACAAGCAGATCCGGGAGTTTCTCGAGCCCGCCGACACGTACTCCAACGAACCGCGTGCGCAGGAGGCGATGCCCGCCTAGCTGCTACGACCACCGCGCGCCGCGGCGCTGTCAGCCGCGGCGTGCGACGGTGTTGCGCGCTATCTCTCTAAAGCCCGGGAATCCGAATCGATCGTATTGGCTCGGCCCGGAGCATTGGCACGCGGCCGAGAGTGCCGATCGGCCGGTCCTCTCGTCCACGGGCGTCCGGGGCCGGGCGGCTTCATTGCCATGTGCGCTCGCCCCCGAGCCCGGGAGGTCGACTGCCGCGATACCTGCGGAATCACCGAAGCAGGACGCAGCCCGGTCGGTGCTCGCAGTCCCGAGATTCGCCAAACTCAGGCACCGGGTGCTTGCAGCCTCTGTGCAAGCACTCGGGCCGAAGCGGAACTGATGGCGGATGGGCTCGCCGCTATCGCGTCGGAACGATCTCGATCGTGTCGAAGCGCTGCGAGCCGAGTACCGCGACCACGGCGAAGCAGGTGTATTGGCCCCCGTCCCAAGGGACCTGCTCGTCGCCAAAAGCGAGGCGAGAGCTGCCCGCAGCGGCGGGTCGGAGACCCTGACGTCAACTGCCGGGCTTGGGAGCGGTTCTCATGACGTCGCTGCTCGAACCCCGGACGCGATTGCTCTCGATACGACGTCGGCGGCAACCGCTTCGACGGCGTCGTATGGCGCCTGGACGGCGCCCGTGGCAAGGCAGAAGATCGCGTCTCCGTCGTACATCGTGTGTGCTGGGCGGATGGCGCGTGCGATTCCATCGTGCGCGACCGTCGCCACGCGGTTGGCCTGCTCCTTGGTCAGCTCCGCGTCGGTGACGACGACGCCGATCGTCGTGTTAGTACCTGGCACCAGCCTCGACGCTCGATCCCAAGAAGTGAACGCGGCCACCCATTGGTGGCGCTCGTCGTCCCATATTCCGCCGACGCTGTTGACGACCATCACCGCGGCGACGGTTGCACGGTCCGCCTTCGCGCCGATGATCCCGAGACCGCCGGGACGCATCTGCGAAGCGTCGCCGCCCTTCGCGACACTGGCTCCAGTCCCCGCTCCGACCGCTCCGACGGCGGGCTGTCTGGTTGCCGCGGCGCAGGCGGCGTATCCAGCCGCACGATCCGGACGTGCCCTCGGGTCGCCGATGGGTAGATCAAAGATCACGGCTCCAGCGACGATCGGCACCCGTACCGACGCGACCTCGTAGCCGACCTCGTGCTCCTCGAGGTAACGCATCACCCCGCTCGCCGCCTCAAGACCGAACGCGCTCCCACCAGTAAGCAGGATCGCGTGCACTTGGTCGACCAGGGTCCCTGGCCGCAACGCGTCGGTGCCCAGCGTGGATGGCGCAGCACCCCGGACGTCGACACCGCCCACGGCGCCTTCCCGGGCAAGCACGACGGTGCAGCCGGTGCGGCCCTTCAGGTCCGTCCAGTGCCCAACCGAAATGCCCCGCGGAAGCTCCGTCGCGTCTAAATTCATGTCGCTCCGTAGCCGGTAACCACGCGACCATACCGCCTGCGGCGGGCCATCGCGAGACTCCTGTCCCGTTGCTATCCGGGTCCCAGAGTCGGATCCGGTTGCCCCGCGTACGGCCGCGCCAGAACCAGGGTCCCCGTAACCACGAAACGATGTTCGTAGAGCATTGCCTTGAGCGACGACCACCCAACGCTTGGCGGATCGCCGCGACCGGCTGAGTTTGTCGCAGCGATCGATGGGCGTCTGCGACGGAGACCTGCCATCCTCGGAATACCGGGACGCTCGCCATGTCGCGAATAACGGATGTCGGCCGCTCACCTTGTCGGATTGGCGACCGGCGTCATGGCGCTCAAGTCCGGCGATCGCGTTGCATTGCGATCGTCCCATCCGGCCCGGTCGGGACAGCACCGCACTTCCGGAATCGCCCAGAAGGAGTCGTCGGTTCCGCGGCCGCGACGACCACTGCTTCGCCGCTGAGGGAGCCATCACGCCGCTCGGGCGAGGTGGCTGCTCTCGGCGCGGTCGAGCAGTCACGCCGAGCCTGCTGGTCTTGAGCAGTTCGAGCTGTCTCAGCCGGTGTCGCCGCGCTTCTGCAATGCGCGGCGCAGCAGAAGCCGAGGTCGAGGGCACCGAGCGCTTGCTCGGCCGCCGAAGACCGGATGTCCAGCAAGCGGCGCGACGAGTTGGGGCGAACGCCGCCGAGGCCCTCCAGTCCTCCCGAACCGGACGAGATCAACCGGCCGGACAGGCGCTCACCGGACAGGTGCATTCGCCCAGAGCGGGCATCGCGTGCGGTGGCGTGCCGGTGGTGTGCGGCGCGGCGCTCATTGATGAGAAGCTGGCGGGGATGCGATTGGCTGTCGTCAGCGACATCCACGGGAACCTCGCGGCCCTCGAGGCGGTCATCGAGGACATCGCGCGCAGAGCGGTTGATCGCGTTGTTCATGGCGGCGACCTCGTGCTCATGGGACCTCGCCCCGCACAGGTCATTGACAGGATCCGCGAGCTGGGCTGGCCGGGCGTTGTGGGGAACACCGACGAGCTTCTTTGGCGTCCGGAGGAGCACGCCCGCCCGCGCGCCCGCGCGCCGCAGCTTCAGACGCTGCAGATGGCTGTTCGACGCGTACGCGCCGTACACGCGCGAGCAGATCGGCGAGGAGCGCCTGGCATGGCTGCACGATCTCCCGGCAGAACTCCAGATCAACGGGATCGCGATCGTGCACGCCTCACCCGGCGACCTCTGGCGCGCCCCGATGCCGGATGCGAGCGACCGCGACCTCGACGCCACGTACCGGCCCCTCGACACCAGCACCGTCGCCTACGGACACATCCACCGCCCGTTCATCCGAGCGATCGGAGGCCTCGTCGTCGCTAACGCCGGAAGCGCTGGGATGCCCTGGGACGATGACGCGCGCGCCTCCTACCTTCTGGTCGAGGATGGTCGCGTGGAAGTGATTCGCGTTGACTACGACGTCGACGCCGAGGTGCGGGAGTTCCAAAGTTGCGCACATCCCGACAGCGAGCGGCTCGTCGAAATGCGTCGCGTCGGGCGATTCATCGCCCCCAACCCCTTCCCGTTACCGTGAGCGGCGCTGTAGGCGGGGGCGGGCGCGCCGCCGCGCCGGACTTGTGCTTTGGCCGAACCGGAACAAGAGGGCTGGCCGCCGCTTTCGCGTGGAACGAGCGGTCGAGGACGGCCCGCCGACGTGC
>CALAQT010000524.1 GCA_937888775.1 uncultured Actinomycetes bacterium
GGCACGCTGTCCGGCGGCGAGCAGCAGATGGTGGCGATGGGGCGCGCGCTGATGTCGCGTCCGCGGCTGCTGCTGATGGACGAGCCCTCGATGGGCCTCTCGCCCGCGCTGGTGCAGCAGAACTTCCGGATCATCAAGGAGGTCCACGAGTCTGGCGTGGCGATCCTGATGGTCGAGCAGAACGCGACCATGGCCCTGTCGATCGCCGACCGCGGCTACGTGCTGTCCACCGGTGAGATCGTGCTCTCCGGCCCCGCGGCGGAGCTGCTGCAGAGCGAGGATCTCAAGCGGGCGTACCTGGGGCGCTGAGTCGCCGCGGCCGCTGCCCGACCCGGTGGTTGCCCGGGGCCTGAGCCTCGGCGTGCGGCCGCTGCTCGACCCGGTGGTTGCCCGGGGCCTGAGCCTCGGCGTGCGGCCGCTGCTCGACCCGGTGGTTGCCCGGGGCCTGAGCCTCGGCGTGCGGCCGCTGCTCGACCCGGTGGTTGCCCGGGGCCTGAGCCTCGGCGTGCGGCCGCTGCTCGACCCGGTGGTTGCCCGGGGCCTGAGCCTCGGCGTGCGGCCGCTGCTCGACCCGGTGGTTGCCCGGGGCCTGAGCCTCGGCGTGCGGCCGCTGCTCGACCCGGTGGTTGCCCGGGGCCTGAGCCTCGGCGTGCGGCCGCTGCTCGACCCGGTGGTTGCCCGGGCCTGAGCCTCGGCGTGCGGCCGCTGCCCGACCCGGTGGTTGCCCGGGGCCTGAGCCTCGGCGTGCGGCGCCGAGCCCGCGCGGTGCCAAAGTCGATGAGCTTTGGGAAGGAATGGCGGTCAGACGGCGTCTTTAGTTGAGCCGCCAAATGCGGCGGCGCACAACGCTGCCCGAAGGAGAGAGGCTGTCATGCAGATCCTCACCAGAAGACGATTTACCGGCTCGCCGTGGCCGGCGCCGTATTGGCCGCCACGGCCGGCGCGTCGGTAGCACAGGCCCAGCCGTTCATCAATCGATTCCCAACGATCAGCACGATCGCCTCCGCCGTCCCCCCCGGCGGAGCGGCCATGGGAGATCAGAACCCCTACGGCGTAGCGGTCGTGCCGAGCAGCATCGGTGATCTGGTGCGCGGTGACGTCCTGGTCAGCAACTTCAACAACTCACAGAATCAGCAGGGAACCGGATCGAGCATCGTCGAGATCTCCCCGCAGGGAAGCCAGCACGTCTTCGGTGTCGTCCCGGCGCCGACGGCGACGCCGGCGGTTGGACTGACGACCGCGCTGGCGGTCCTCCAGGATGGCTTCGTGGTCGTCGGCAGCCTGCCGGCCCCGGGAGGAAGCTCAGCCGCGGCGGGGGGCGGAGCGCTAACGATCCTCAATGCGACCGGGCACGTGGTCGGCACGATCACGGGCGGCGACATCAACGGCCCCTGGGACATGACTGCAGTCCGTGAGGGAAGCAATCGCGCGGTCCTGTTCGTCACCAACGTGCTCAACGGCACGGTGGCCGCCAACGGCGCGGTGGTCCACGATGGCACCGTGGTCAGGATCGTGTTGTCGATCGGCCAGGATTCGAACCCACAGGTGATTTCCAACACTGTGATCGGGACTGGATTTGCCGAGCACACCGACCCCAACGCACTGGTTGTCGGCCCGACCGGCGTCGGCCTGGACACGAACGGGACGCTGTATGTCTCTGATTCCGACGGGAACCGAATCGCGGCGATCCCGGATGCGCTGACCCGCACGAGCGCGCTCGGTGCCGGCGGGATCACGCTCACCTCGGGTGGTCCGCTAAACGATCCGCTCGGACTGACGGTGGTTCCCGGTGGCGATGTCGTCACCACCAACGGCAACAACGGCCGGGTCGTCGAGACGACTCCGGGCGGGCAGGTGGTCGCAAGCCGGGTGCTGGTTGACCCCGGAGCGGGAGACCTGTTCGGCCTCGCCGTGGCGCCGGATGGAGAAGGGATGTACTTCACGAACGACGCCGGCAGCGGGCCATCGGCCAACTCGCTGATGCTGCTGCACTGAAACGCCGGTGTGCGTCGTGGGCCCACGCGGCCCACGACGCGCCCGCCGGTGCGGGCACGGCGCCCGCGAGTCCGGGTGCCGGCCGGGGTCGACCTGGCATCGCAACTCAAGCGCGGAGGGCAACGGCGCCAGGAGGGAAAGCGGGGCTTGGGTGTCGGGGGTCGTGACCGTCGGCGGAGTCCCGGGGCGCCCGAGCCGTTGTGAGCCGGTCAACTTCGCACTCGTGCACGCTCAGACGACGAGTGCGAAGTTGGCCGGGATGATCAGGGTCAACCTCCCAACCGCCGTTTCGGCGTGCACGAGTGCGAAGTTGGCCGTGATGATCAGGGTCAACCTCCCAACCGCCGTTTCGGCGTGCACGAGTACGAAGTTGACTGGAATTCACGCTCGTGCGGGGGCGTGGATCGCATTTCGGCGGCCAGCCCGTCGGCGGCCAGCCCGCCCAGCTCCCTCTCACCAGCGCCGTTTCCCTTTCGCACGCCGGTGACCGGTCGGACAGCGGGGCAACCCCCCTCACCGATGTGGTCCACGACCTCCGCCGATGAGTTTCGCTCCGCGGCTCGGTCGTAACCTCTGTGTCGTGGTGGTTCGAAGTTTCGGGAGCAGATCGCGTCCAGACGCCGCGAGGCTGCCGTGAGAGTTCTGGATCAGGGCACTGACAAGCAAGACGGAGAGCGAAAAGGAGCTGCGATGAGCCTCCCTGAAGTCGTCTCAAACGAGGAGTGGCTGGCCGCCCGCAAGGAGCTGCTGGTTAGCGAGAAGGAGCTGACCCGGGCGCGGGATGCACTGAGCGCCGCGCGGCGCAGGCTGCCGATGGTGGAGGTGGTCAAGGACTACCGCTTCGAGGGTCCTGACGGCCAGGTCGGGCTGATCGATCTGTTCGAGGGCCGCCACCAGCTGATCGTCGGGCATTTCATGTTCGACCCGGAGTGGGTGGACGGCTGCTCGAGCTGCACGGCCGGCGCGGATGAGATGTCGGCGGGACACCTCGAGCACCTGCACGTACGTGACACCACGTTCGCCTACGTCTCCCGCGCGCCGCTCGCCAAGCTCGAGCGCTACA
The DNA here is from genome assembly GCA_937888775.1 of uncultured Actinomycetes bacterium. The sequence goes on from CALAQT010000524.1 coordinate 3,059, forward strand.
AGGCCAAGCGGGGCTGGACGTTCCCGTGGTACTCGGCCTACGGCAGCGACTTCAACTACGACTTTCACGTGACCCTCGACGAGTCGCTGGCGCCGCCTCAGTACAACTTCCGCACCCAGACCGAATGGGAGGGCGTGGGAGCGCCGTTTGAGATGGTGGGCGAGTGGCCCGGCCGCAGCGCATTCCTGCGCGACGGCGGGCGCGTGTTTCACACCTACTCGGTGTACGCGCGCGGGTTGGAGACGATCGGCGGCTCCTACTACCTGCTCGACGAGACAGCGCTCGGCCGCCAGGAGGATTGGGAGCAGCCGGAGGGGCGGGCCGCGTCGGTGCGCGACGCGCAGCCTAACTTCGCGCAGTGAGGCAGGAGGCCCCGTGTGGAGCGCTCCCGGGCGGGTGCGTGGGGCGAGGGGTGTGGGAACGCCCTAACCGATGGGCGCTAGCAGCGGCCCGCCGCCCATCGCCTCGGCGATGTTGTTGGCGGTTGCCGCCACGTGGTCGTGCAGCGCGATCGCCGCCCGGTCAGGATCGTTGGCGACGCACGCCTCCAGGATCGCCTCGTGCTCGCCGATGCGCGCCGCCAGCTGGCGGCACTGGGGCGTCTCCAGGCAGTAGCGCTCGCTGGACTCCCACACCGGGCTCATCAGCCGCAGCAGCCAGGCCGAGTCGCGGCGTCGTAGAGCGGGAAGTGAAACGCGGCGTGAGCTTCCGAGGTCGCTGCCGAGTTGTCGTCTGACATCCCGTGCAACTCGCCGAAGCGCTCACGCGCGATGGCCTCGTGCTTGGCGTCGAAGCGCTGCGCGGCGCGGCGGATCATCGGCACCTCCAGGGCCAGCCGAGCCTCGTAGACGTCCTCCATGTCCTCGATCGACAGCGTCGTGACCCGCGCGCCACCGTGAGGGATATTCTCCACCAGCCCGGCGGCGTCAAGCCGCCGGATCGCCTCACGGATGGGCATCGGGCTCATGTCCAGCACATCGGCCAGCTCCTCGATCGGCAATCTGACCCCGGGGCGTAGCCGCCCGGTGATGATCGCCGCGTGCAGCGTTTCAAACGCCTTTTCGGCCAGCGTGCGATGACCGCGTTGAGGGCCCTGCTCTGCAAGTACCGCGAGATCGCCCCTCATCGCAGCCTGCATACCCGAAGCGGCGCTCAAAAGTCAAGAACACGATTCTTCGCTCGGCAGATATGCGTCCACCAGGTCCGACGGCTGACCTTCGTGGTGCGAGAAGGGGCCCTGGCGGTTCGTGCCCGCCGCTCCGTACTACACGCAGGACGAAGACGGCTTTGTCCGCTCGGGGCTGTTCGAGGTCGGCGTGCAGGGTGACCGGATCCCGTCGATAACGCGCTTTCGCGACCGAAACGGGCTGCGGTCGCGTTTCGGGGTGCCGGATCGAATCCCGGGCTGATATCCGCAGACTCGCCAGGGACCTCACGTCCTGCGCACCCCCCGCTTCGGGGTGGGCTCAGAGCGCCTGCTCTTCGGCCGGCACGTCACCTTCTACCGGCGGGCGTGACACTTGGAACGATCGGCATCACGCCGCGAAAGAGCTAGCGCCAGGTCTTGCCCAGGCGCTAGCCTCCCGTGCGTGTCGGATTGCATCTTCTGTGCCATCGCCGCGGGCGACGCGCCGGCAACGATCGTTGACGAGGATGCCGACACGATCGCGTTCATGGACATCAATCCTTGGCGTCGCGGGCATGCGCTGGTCGTGCCTCGACGTCACTCCGAGAATCTGCTTGCGATCGAACCGAATGATCTATCGAAAACGGTCGCTGCGGCGCAGCGGCTGGCCGCGCGGATGACGCAGCGCCTCGGGGCCGATGGTGTCGTGCTCTGGAATTCCTGCGGGGAGGCCGCGGGCCAAGTTGTCATGCATTTCCACATCCACGTGATCCCAACCGAAGGCGAGGCTCCGCCGATGCCTCGGCTCTCCGCTGATCAGGCTGACATCGCGGAGGCAGCCGCCGCGGTTCGCGGCAAGAAGTGACGACCGACTACTTCCGGAAGCGGTCGCCGATCCGTTCGGCGATGGTCTCCGGCCGGAGGTCGATCGCGCCTTCCCAGTGCAGTCGCTCCAGGAACGTGGAGTCAGAGCGATAGAAAGCCTTGAGGTTCGATCGACAGGCGATCCGCAGATTGAGCGGATAGCCCTCGGTGTCTGGCGGCGCGCCGTAGATCGCGAGGTTGAAGCTCTCGAACCCCATTTCGGCGTACGCGCTCAGCGCAAGCGCCAACCCGTGCGCCAACTCGGCGATGAGGTCATCAGTGAGTCTCGCAGTCGATGACACGCCCGCGATGAACGCCCTCAGCTCAGCGGGGGCGATCGGAGCAAAGCTGACGAGCCACTCAACATGTCCGGTGTTGCCGAGATACCGGATGCCGACGCTGCGCTCGGTCTGGAGGTAAGCGTCGAACTGCTGCGCCGGCACGTCGGCGAGCATGCGCTGCAACGTCGTTGGCTCGGAATCGACAATCCCCTGCAAATGTGGGTGGAACAACGAACTCCCCGACGGCAGCATGTGGTTGGCGTTGACGGATGCCCAGCGCGACGGTGGGTCAGCTGCCATCACCGCCTTCGCGTAAGCGACCTGGGTAGAGAGGTTGTCGGTCAGCAAGAGGGCCGTCATCTCCTTCAGCGGGAGGTAGTGCAGCTGCGAGGAGTAGACCGACACGCAGCTGTGGGAGGAGTAGGCGTGGAGGTTCGGAAACAGGACCGCCTCGCCATGAATGATCCGCCCGGCGGGATGGATCGTCGGTGGTAGTTTCGGCGTGAGATCGTTGATGTGATCAGGGCAGAAGGGACAGTGCGGTTGGTTCTCTCTGGCAAACGCCTCGAGGTCGAAGTCACTCGCGGGCATCAGTCCACGCTCGGGCACGATGCGTGAGCTGTGGCCGGTCAGCGGATCGACGCGCACCTCGATCGGAGTGCGGATCAAGTTGCCCGTGCCCGGCTCGAGCATCTCGGCGGTCAAGAGCACATGTCTCAGTGGTTCGATCAAATCGCCTCGGCATTCGGAAGGGTCGAGAAAGCTGTCATCCGTCGCACTCGCCGGCGCCACCGGTGAGGTTCCGGCCCCCGGGGAGGTCGATCGGATCGCCTATTCCACCACGCACTGCGCATCGGTAGCTTGCCACCGACCAGAGCTGGTGCGCATCATCTTGCCGGCGCGGAGCGCTGGCCGCCGAGGCTGGCCGCCGAGGCTGGCTGCCAGCGAACCGGCGAGCCGAGCCACTGAGCGCCGTCGGCGATCCAGCGTCGCGAGCCTGTCCCAAGAAAGTGCCCGAAGGGGGAAGGGGCGTGGGTCTGCACCGGACGATTCATCGGAGCAACGATCACACTCCTGCTCCGGCGCGTTGAACCTGCGGCAGTTCCCCGGTCACCGGAACTCGCTGATAGTTTCCGCTCAGGCGATGAGGCCCGCCCCCAAACGCCGCCGCTCGTCGGCTGATGGCTTCTGCGGATAGCACCGAGAAGACCGCCGCACAGGAGGAGGGCATGCCACCACGCTTCAAAGTCCGCGCCGTCGTCTGGTTCGACGGCGCGACGCGTCAGGACGTCGAGCTCGTGTTCGAGGCGTGCCCGCGCGGCGCATCGACGTGAGCGATCGGGAGTCTGGCTGTCCTCCTCTTAGTCCCAGGTGGCTGACTAGGGGAGTTGTGAGCGTCGGTCTGGCGAGCTTCTTCAGCGATGCCGGCCATGAGATCACGACCTCGATCCTGCCGACGTTCGTGACCACGACCCTGCGCTCATCAGCGGGCGCGCTCGGTGCGATCGAGGGCATCAGCAATGCGCTGATCGGGGTGGCGAAGCTCGTTGCGGGACCCGTCGCCGATGACCCACACCGCCGGCGTGAGCTCGCTCGCGGTGGCTATCTCGTTACCGCCGCGGCCACCGGAGCGATTGGGCTTGCCGCAACCGTATGGCAGGCCGGCCTGCTCCGCGCCGGTGCGTGGGTGGCGCGCGGCGCGCGATCACCTGCCCGTGACGCGCTGCTCGCGTCGCTGGTCGCTCCGGGTGCGTTCGGCCGGGCGTTCGGGCTCGAGCGGGCGGGCGACAACCTCGGCGCCGTTGCGGGCCCTCTACTCGCGATCGCGTTGTTCGAGTTCGGCAACTGCGCGACGGCTTGTTCTGAGTTGCGATGAAGATCGCGACCTAGCGGCAGTCCTAGTCGCCTGCGCCGACCTCGGTTACGAGCGTCGTCAGCTCATCGGCCAGCGACTCGACGCGACGACGCAGCCGGTCGAGGTCCGCCCGGCGCCGGCGGACCTCGGGCTCGCCTTGGTTTCGCTGCCGGGCGGGCCCGCTCCACCGCGGCTTCGATTGCCTCGACGGCCTGCTCCACGGCCGCGCTCAGCTCGCGCTGATAGTTGGTCACCGCCTCGCGCACGCGGCCGACGAGCGCGGAGCGCAGCCTCCCCGCGTGACGGTCGGCCATGTGCATCAGCCGGCCTTCGGCGTCGCGCAATGCCATCCGGCGGCCGAGCGCTCCAGGCATGGACCTGCGTCCGAAGGTGACGACGTAATCGAGCATGTGGCCGACGTCTTCGAGCTTGAACGAGAACTGCGCCGGATGGCTCAGGTCAACGTCGGGTAGCTGATTGCCCGTGCGCGATCCAAGACCTCCTCGGCTGTGTCCTGTACTTCCCCGAGGATCTCCTCGATCCGGCGCGCGAAGCGACGCTGCAGCTCGTCAGCCACGGACGCCTCGAGCTCGGGGACGAGCTCGGCGAAGCGTCCGCGAATCGTCTCGTCGATCCATTCTTCGAGAGCCGGCCCGAGCTCCACGGCTGAGACCCGGCCGACGTCGGCGGCGTGAGCGGCGAGCCGAGCCTTCAGCGCGCCGCCCTCCCGCTCGGCAAACGCCAGCAGCGGCTCATTCACGCGCTCGTCGAGTAGTCGCTCGACACTGCGCTCCAGGAGGTCTGCCGCCTCTGCTCGGGCCGCTCGGAGAGTCCGCGCGCGCTCGTTGAACGTTTCGGCGCGCCGGCGAAGCTCCTCGAACGTGAGCTCGATGGCGTGCGCCTCGAACCCGATCGCTTGGGCCGCGTCCTGCGCTGCGCCGGCGGTTAGCCTTCCGACCGATCGGACGAGCAGCGCGCCACGCTCCCGTTCTGCGAGCGCAGCGATCCGGCTCGCCAGACGAACGACCCCGTCACCGTCGCGTGCGCTGACCGCGAAGAACTCAAGCTCGCTCGCCGCGAGCAACTGGGCTGCGGCCTGCTCGATGAAGTCGATCGCGACCTGACGTTCGCCGCGTTGCAGATGGTCGGTCTTGTTAACCGCGACAAGCAGCCGCGGCACCCGCGCCGCGACGGCGAGAAAGAACTCCCGCTCGGATTGTGCGAACGGCTGATCGGCGGTCAGAACGCAGACTGCCGCGTCCACATGCGGCAGGAACTCCCATGCGACCGCGGTGTTGTGCTCGTGCACAGAGCCGATCCCGGGTGTGTCGATGAGCTGAAGTCCACCGGCGAGCAGATCGGCCGGCAGCTCGACGATGGTCACGTCGACGTCGAGCCGATTGTGGGGATTCCCGTGCTCGGTGGCGAAACGCGCCAGCTCCGAGATCGAGTGCTCCGCCTCGCGTCCGTCGTGGTAGCGCACGATCAGTCGCTCGCGTGGTCCGTGGCGCATGATCGTGACTGCGGAGGTCAGCGGCACTACGCCCGTCGGCAGGACGTCGCGCCCGAGCAGAGCATTGATCAGCGTGCTCTTGCCTCGCTTGAACTCACCCAACACGACCAGGTTGAAGCGCGCCTGCGCCAGTCGAGCCCGGCCCGACTCGAGCTCGTGCACGACCCGCGGTGCGAGGAACTCGCCAGCTGCGTCGACCAATTCGTCGATCGCTTGCAGCACGCGGCCGCGGGCGGCAATCGTGAGGCGGCTGTTCTCGGCTTGCACGTGCACCTGGAACCGTCGTTGGGTGGATGACCTATACAGAGGCCATCAGCCGCGCCGCGGCGGTTCCGGCGAGCCTCATCGCCATGTGAGACGCGACCAGCATGCAGGTGGCCTCGGCGCAACCGGTCGCGTCCCGGGAACAGCACGAGGGCAACAGCACGAGGGGTATCGTGTAGCCACGAGCGATCAGGCTGGATTCCGGCCGCGGCGCTTGCCGCTGAAGGCCGCCGGCGTGGCACGTACGATCGAGATCCCAGGCCGCCCGTTGCTCGAGATCGAGCGCCTTCTGCTTGACCTGAACGGAACGATCACCAACCGCGGCGAGTTGATCGACGGCGTCGATGACCGGCTGGCCAGACTCAAGCAGCAATTCGAGCTCCACGCGCTCTCGGCATCGCCGAGTTCGGCCCCGAGGGGCGCCAGCATGGCGGCCCTGGCAGCGGCCGACGTCGTGTGCCGGTCGATCCTTTAGGCACTCGACCTGCCGCTCGACGAGCGTGTGATCGTCGCAACCCTGCGCGCCTGAAACGCTGTGGTCGGTCGTTGTAATCGTGGCTGGGGCGGCGCGCCGCTAGGCCTGCAATCCACGGCGGATTGCTGGGAGATGGATCGCCGGCGCGCCGCTAGGCCTGCAATCCACGGCGGATTGCTGGGAGATGGATCGCCGGCGCGCCGCTAGGCCTGCAATCCACGGCGGATTGCTGGGAGATGGATCGCCGGCGCGCCGCTAGGCCTGCAATCCACCCCCGTCGATCACGATCGCCTGACCGTTGATCGACGCCGCGGCGGGCGAGGCGAGGAACACGACCGCGTCGGCGACCTCGTCGGGCTCCAGCAGCCGGCCCAGCGGCGAGCTCTCGGCGAGTGCGCGCTCGCTGTCCTGGCGCGTGCGGCCGGTCAGCTCGACGATCCGTTCGATCGAGCGGGCGGTCATCTCGGTGCGCACGAACGTCGGGCAGACGGCGTTGACCCGCACGCCGGTGCCCGCCAGCTCGCTGGCCACCGCGCGGGTCAGCCCCACGGCGGCGTGCTTGGAGGCCGTGTAGGCGCTCGTGTACGGGGCCCCGACCCGGCCAGCGGTGGAGGCGACGGTGACGATCGCGCCGCGGCCGCGCTCGCGCATGCCGGGCACCACCGCCCGCATGCAGAGAAACGGCCCGGTGGCGTTGACGTCGAAGTGGCGCTCCCAGGCCTGCAGCGAGGTCCGGGCCAAGGGCGCGGTCTCGGCGATCCCGGCGTTGTTGACCAGCACGTCGACCTCGCCCAGTGCGGCGAAGGTGTCGATCACGGCGCGCTGGTCGGTGACGTCGCAGACGACGGTCCGGACCGGGACGTCACCGGCGATCGCCGCCACCGTTTCAAGCGCATCCCGGTCGCGCCCGAGCGCGACCACACTGTCGCCCGCCGCCGCGAAGCGCTCAACGACCGCGCGGCCGATGCCCTTGGCGCCCCCGGTGACGACGACGTTGCGGCTCACCGCGCGTCCGTCTCCGCCCGGCGGGCCTGCGCCGCGCGGAACAGCTCCCGGGCGATGATCTCGCGCTGGATCTCCGACGCGCCCTCGTAGATTCGCGGGGCGCGGACCTCGCGATACAGGTGCTCGAGCTCGTGGCCCTGCTCCAGCGCGCGGGCGCCGTGAAACTGAACCGCGGCGTCGACGGCCTCCTGGGCGGTTTCGGTCGCCAGCAGCTTGGCCATCGCCGCCAGCCGGGCGTCAGGGATGCCGGCGTCGTGGGCGGCAGCGGCCCAGTGGACGAGCAGCCGGGCGGCCTCGACCCGGGTGCTGATGTCGGCCAGGCGGTGTGAGACGGCCTGATGTTCGGCCAGTGGCTTGCCGAACGTCTGGCGCGCCAGCGCGTGGTCGGTGGCCAGGTCAAGCGCGGCGCGCGCCATCCCGACCCCGAACGCGCCGACGCTGGGACGAAACAGATCCAGGGTCCGCATCGCCACGCGAAATCCCCCGCCGGGCTCGCCCAGCAACTGGCCGCGATCGACGCGGACGCCGTCGAAGTGCAATGAGCCGATCGCGTGGGGGGCCAGCAGCGCCAGTGGCTCGCCGCTCAGACCGTCGCTGTCGCCGGGGACTGCGAACGCACTCACCCCGCGTGCGCCGCGCCCCTCGCCCGTGCGCGCGAACACCGTGTAGATGTCGGCCTCGGGCGCATTGGAGATCCACAGCTTGTCGCCGTGGAGCCGCCAGCCGTCGCCGCCGGGCTCGGGCTCGGCGTGCAGCGACAGCGCGGCGGCATCGGAGCCGGCGTCGGGCTCGGTCAGCGCGAACCCCGCCACCGCGCTGCCGTCGGCGACGCGCGGGATCCATTGCTCACGCAGATCCTCAGCGCCGTTCTGCAGGATCGGGTAGGCACCCAGTCCCTGCAGGGCGAAAGCGGTCTCGGCCTCGGTGCATTCACGGGCCAGCGCCTCGCGGATCAGGCACAGGTCGGTCGCCGAGGCGTCGCGCTCGCCGGGGAACAGCCGCGCGAGCAGCCCGTGCTCGGCCAGCGCGGCGATCAGGTCCCGGTTGACCCGGCCCTGCTGGCCACGCCGCGCAATCTGCCGTAACTCCTCCCGCGCGACGCCCCGGGTGTGGCAGTACAGGCCCCGCTGGGCCTCGGTCAGGTGCAGGTCCAGGGCGTGGGTCATTCGGGCTGCGACAGTACAGCCACTCCCATCAGCTCGACCTTTGCCTCCGGGTCAAACAGCTCGCGGACGCCGAACAGGCCCATCGCCGGAAAGCGACGGCCGAAATGGGCCCGCCAGACCCGGCCCAGCCCTGGCAGCGAATCGCGGTATTCGGTGACGTCGGTCACGAACACCTGCAGCGAGACGAGGTCGTCGGGCTCGCCGCCGGCGGCCCGCAGCGCCACGATCAGATTGGCCGCGGCCTGATCGAACTGCTCGACCAGCCCCGCGCCGACGATCCGGCCGTCGGGCGTCTGCGCGGTCTGTCCCGCCAGGTACACCGTGTCGCCGGCCCTGACCGCGTGCGAGAACCCGGTCGCCTCGGCCAGCTGCGGGGAATTGATCAGCTCGCTCACCGGCCCTGCCACTCCGGCCGGCGGCTCTCGTTCCAGGCGCGGAAGAACTCGCCGTGGTCGCTTGACTGCATCATCAGCGCCTGGGTGATCGCCTCCAGCTCGATCGCGCCGCCGAGGTCCATGTCGAGTTCGCGCGTCAGCAGCGCCTTGGTCGTGGAGTAGGCGAACGCCGGGCCGTCGGCCAGTCGGCGGGCCAGCGTGTCGGCGCGCTCGGAGAGCAGCTCGTCGGGCACGACCTGGGTGGCCAGCCCGATCTCATACGCCCGCAGGGAGCTGACCTTGTCGCCCAGGGTCAGCAGCTCGGTCGCGCGCCCGAACCCGACCACTCGCGGCAGCAGGTAGGCGGAGCCCATGTCGGCCCCGGCCAGCCCGACGCGCGTGAATAGGAACGCGAACGAGGCCGACTCGGCCAGCAGGCGAAAGTCTGAGGCCAGCGCGATCACCGCCCCGGCGCCGGCGGCGACCCCGTTGACCGCCGCGATCACCGGCAGCGGGCACTCGCGCAGCGCCTTGACCACCGCGCCGGTCATGCGGGTGAACTCCAGCAGGTCGGCGGTCTCGAGCTCCTGCAGCTGGCCGATGATCTCCTCCACATCCCCACCCGAGCAGAACGCGCGCCCCTGGCCGGTGAGCACCAGCACCCGCGCGTCGCCGCGGTGGGGGAGTTGGGCGAGCAGGTCACGCAGGTCGGCGTAGGCCTCGAAGGTGAGCGCGTTGAGCTTGCCGGGGCGGTTGAGCGTGACCCGCGCCACGCCGTCTGAGACGGCGAACCGGAAATGCTCCCACTCCTGCGTCAGAGGCACGCTGGCGCGGAACCGGCTCATCGCGGCCGACAATACTCGACACCGCACTCCGGAGCAATGTTAGGTATCGCTGCGGCGTTGGATATGATGCCGCCTGCAACGGTGGCCCTCGACAGCCCGTACTGGAACCCCAAAACCGAGACGCTCCGACGCGAGCAGCTCCAAGCGCTTCAGCTGGCCAAGCTGCGGCGCCAGTGCGAGTGGGCGGCCGCGCGCAGCCCGTGGTACCGGCGGCTGTTCGCCGCCGAGGGCTTTGACCCGGCGCGGCTGAACTCGGTCGATGATCTGCGCCGGCTGACGCCGTTGACGCGCGACGAATGGATGAACTCGCAGTTCGAGCACCCACCCTACGGCGAGATACCAACGATCGGGGGTGAGGGCGCGATCCGCGTGCATACGACTTCCGGGACCACGGGACGGGGGCCGCTGCGGGCGCTTGATTCACGTAAGGACTGGGCCTGGATCGCCGAGATGTGGTCCTACGCGATCTGGGGCTGCGGCGCAAGGCCGGCCGACACGGCCTACATCGCGTTCGGCTACGGATCCTTCATCGGCTTCTGGGGCCTGCACTACGCGATGGAGAAGGTGGGGGTGCTCAACGTTCCCGGCGGCGCCCAGACCACCGAGGCGCGCGTGCGCCAGATGATCGACTTCGACGTCACCGTGGTCGCCTCGACGCCGACCTACGCGCTGCGCCTCGCCCAGGAGGCGCAGACGCTGGGGATCGATCTGCGCGGCTCCAGCGTGTCGCGCGTGATCCTGTCCGGCGAGCCGGCCGGGTCGATCCCGCAGACCAAGGCGTTGATCGAGGAGCAGTGGGGGGCCAAGGCGTTCGACACCGCCGGGATGACCGAGATCGGGACGATCATGGTGTTCGAATGCGAGGCCCAGCCCGGTGGCACCCACATCATCGAGGACCACGTGCTGGAGGAGGTCATCGACCCCGACACGCTGGAGCCGGTCGCCTACGGGGAGCCCGGCGAGCGGGTCGTGACCTCGTTTGGGCGCGGCTCGATCCCGCTGATCCGCTACCGCACCGGCGATCTGGTCTGTCGCGTCCCGGCCTCGACGTGCTCGTGCGGCCGGGGCTTCGACATCTACGAGGGCGGGATCCTGGGCCGCGTGGACGACATGAAGATCATTCGCGGGACCAACGTCTACCCGCGGGCGATCGAGGCGATCGTGCGCGAGTTCTCCGAGGTCGACGAGTTCCAGACCGTGATCACGCGGGAGGGAGTGCGGGACGAGATAACCCTGCGCGTGGAGATGAAGACCGAATGGCGCTCCGACGGCTGGGATGAGGTCGCCCAGACCCTGCACCGGCGTCTGGCCCTTGCCCACGAGGGGCTGAACTTCCGCATCGAGCGCGCCGGCACCGGCGAACTGCCGCGCTTTGAGCTCAAGGCCAAGCGCACCGTCGACCACCGCGATGCGCCGATCGGGGCGTAGGCTTGATGGCCGACGCGCGCGACATCGGCGAGATGCAGGTCATCGGCGGCGCCGTGAGCGTCGACCTGCTGGGCAACGAGCTGACCGCATCGGAGCAGCGGCTGCTGGCCGTCTATCAGGAGCTCAAGGCGCTGTGTGAGCAGGACCTGGACCCGATCGCGCACGCCAACGTGCGCGCCGCGCTGGCGCTGATGCACCAGGTGGTCAACGGGCTCGCGCTCGAATACGAGCACCTCATCGATCTCGGCGTGTGAAGTGCGGATCGCGGTAAGCGGCGGCGGCCCCGCCGGGCTTTACTTCTCGATCCTGATGCGCAAGGTGGCGCCGGAGTGCTCGGTGACCGTGTTCGAGCGCAACCGGGCCACCGACGCGTTCGGGTTCGGGGTCGTGTTCTCGGATGAGACGCTGAGCGTGTTCGAGCACGCCGACCCTGAGAGCTACGACGCGATCACCGAAGGCTTTACGCGCTGGACCGACATCGACATCCACCACCGGGGCTTCAAGACGCGCTCGGGCGGCCACGGGTTCTCCGCGCTGGGCCGCCGCGAGCTGCTAGGCATCCTGCAGCGGCGCGCGGTGTCGCTGGGCGTCGAGCTCCGCTTTGAGTGTGAGGCGCCTCCGCTGGAGGAGCTCGATTGGGCGGACCTGATCGTGGCCGCCGACGGGGCATCGAGCGCGGTGCGCAACGTCCGCCGCGACGAGTTCGGGCCGTCGCTGGAGCACCGCAACTGCCGCTATATGTGGCTCGGCACCGACCTCGTCTTCGACGCGTTCAAGTTCTATATCGCCGAGACCGAGCACGGTGTGATCCAGGCCCACGCGTATCCCTACAACGACTGCATGAGCACGTTCATCGTCGAGATGCACGAGGACGTCTGGCGGCGGGCCGGGCTTGATTCGCTGACACCGGGGCCGCTGGCACCGGGGGTCAGCGACGAGCGCAGCGTGCAGTTCTGCACCGACCTGTTCGCCGGCGCGCTGGAGGGCCATGCCCTGGTGGCCAACAACTCCAAGTGGATCGACTTCGTCACGGTTCGCAACGAGCACTGGGCCACGGGCAACATCGTGCTGCTGGGTGACGCCGCCCACACCGCGCACTTCTCGATCGGCTCGGGGACCAAGCTGGCGATGGAGGACGCGGCCGCGCTGGCCTGGGCGTTCCGGTCCTCCGGCGGCGACTCCTCCGGCGGCGGCGACGTATCCGGTGCGCTGGCCGCCTACGAAGAGGAGCGCCGGCCGGCGGTGCTGAGCACCCAGCGCGCCGCACAGGCCTCGCTGGAGTGGTTTGAGGGACTCGGGCGCTACGTGAACCAGGGGCGGCTGCAGTTCGCCTTCAACCTGCTGACCCGCAGCCGTCGAGTGACCTACGACAATCTGCGCCTGCGCGATCCCCGGTTCGTCGCCGAGGTCGACGAGGTGTTCGCGGAGCAGGTGGGGGCGTCGCCGCGGCCGCCGATGTTCATGCCGCTGAAGCTGCGCTCGCTGGAGCTGTCAAACCGCGTCGTGGTCTCGCCAATGGACATGTACTCGGCCGTGGACGGCACGCCCGGGGACTTTCATCTCGTGCACCTGGGCGCGCGCTCGCTCGGGGGAGCCGCGCTGGTCTATAGCGAGATGATCTGCGTGTCGGACGTGGGCCGGATCACCCCGGGCTGCGCGGGCATGTACAGCCCTGAGCACGTGGGGGCCTGGCGGCGGATCGTCGAGTTCGCACATCGATATGGCGACTGCGCGTTCGCCGCCCAGCTTGGGCATTCTGGTCGTAAGGGCTCGACCAAGCTGATGTGGGACGGGATCGATCAGCCGCTGGAGTCCGGGAATTGGGAGGTGATCGCCCCGTCGGCGATCCCATACGGCCCGGCCAACCAGATCCCGCGTGAGATGACTAAGGCGGACATGGACCTCGTCCTGTCGCAGTTCGTCTGGGCCACAAAGGGAGCGCTGGCCGCGGGCTTTGATCTGCTGGAGATCCACTGCGCGCACGGCTATCTGCTGTCGAGCTTCCTCTCGCCGGTTTGCAATGCGCGCGCGGATCCGTACGGAGGCTCGCTGGAGGGGCGAGCGCGCTTTCCGCTCGAGGTATTCGACGCCTGCCGCGCGGTCTGGCCTGAGGAGAAGCCGATGAGCGTGCGGATCTCCGCCACCGACTGGGTGGAGGGTGGGTTTGACCCCGACCAGGCGGTGTCGTTCGCGCGGATGCTTCGCGAGCACGGTTGCGACATCGTCGACGTCTCCGCCGGGCAGGTCTCGCCGCTCGAGCGTCCCGCCTACGGGCGCAGCTTCCAGACCCCGTTCGCCGACCGGATCCGCAACGAGGTGGGGCTGCCGACGATCGCCGTCGGGGCGATCGCCAGCTACGACGACGTCAACACGATCGTCCTATCGGGCCGCGCGGACATGTGCGCGCTGGCGCGCCCGCACCTCTATGACCCGCACTGGACCCTGCACGCCGCCGCCGAGCAGGAGTACGCCGGGGTGCGCTGGATCCCGCAGTATCAGGCCGGGTCGCGCAAGCCGCCGACCGGCCGCGGGGACGAGGTGCGCAAGGAGCTGCAGCGGACGTTCGAGCCGGCCACGTCCGAACCTGAGTTCGCGCTGATGCGCGAGCCGTGAGTAGCACGGCGGCCCCGGGGTGGCGGGAGCCGTGAGCAGCACGCTGGTCCCGGGGCGGCGGGAGCCGTGAGGCTGAGCGCGACGCTCGGATCGGGGCCGCTGCCGGCCAGCGAGCAGCTCCAGCCCCAGGAGCTGCTGGTCACGATGCTCGGCACCTACGTGCGCCCGTTCGGCGATCGGGTCTGGTCCGGGGGACTGGTGGTGCTGCTGGGCGAGCTGGGGTTCTCCGAGGGTGCGGCTCGCGTCGCGCTGACCCGGCTGGTGCGCCGCGGCCTGATCGTGCGGCTGCGTGAGGGCCGGTTGGTTCACTACCGGCTGACCGCTCGCGCGGATCGGCTGCTGCGGGCGGGCGACGGGCGGATCTTCTCGTTTGGCAACCCGCGCGACGACGGCGGCACCTGGACCGTGCTCTGGTACCAGCTCTCCGAGGACCAGCGACTGGAGCGCTCCCGGCTGGCCCGGCGGCTGCGCTTCCTAGGCTTTGGCTCGGTGCAGGACAGCGTCTGGGTCTCGCCCCACGACCATTCGCGGGAGGTGCAGGAGCTGCTGGACGAGCTGCAGATGGCCGACTCCGCGACCCTGTTCGTGGCGGGCGTTCGCGCCCTGCAGGGGCTGCCGATGCTCGTCTCTCGCGCCTGGGACCTGAGCGGGCTGGTCGATCGCTACGAGGCGTTCTGTGCCGAGTTCGAGGCGGTCGCCGGTGACGCCGAGCGCGGTGGCCCGGTGGGCGGTGGCGCGGTGGGAGGTGGCCCGGGCGTCGGTGGCGCGGCTGGCCGTGACGGGGCCGGGGTCGGGGCGGGGCTGAGTGACCGGGAGGCGTTCGCGCTGCGCACGCGTGTCGCGCATCAGTTTCGCGGCTTTCCGCTGCTCGATCCCGAGCTGCCTGAGGAGCTCGCGCCGATGTCCGGCGCACGGGAGCGGGCGGTGCAGATATTCCATGCGCTGTGCGAAGGGCTGGCCGAGGCATCGCAGCGCCACTTCGATGCGGTGTGCGCCGCCTATGAGGTTGTCGGCGCGACTAGCCGGTAAGCATCTGGCGCAGGCGCTCCAGCCCCTCCCAGACCTCGGCGAAGGTCGTCGTCAGCGGCGACAGACCGATCCGGATCACGTCAGGGGTGCGGAAGTCGACGATCACGCCGTCGGCGATCAGGCGCGCCGACAGCGCCCGCGCGTCGGGATGCACGAGCGCCACATGCCCGCCCCGGTGGGCCGAGTCCCGCGGCGACCCGACGCTGACGCCGAGCGGAGCCAGCAGCTCGTCGGTGAGCTCGATCGCGAACTCCGCCAGCGCGGCTGCCTTCTGGCGGACGGCTGCGATCCCGGCCTCGATCACCAGCTCGGCCCCGACGCTGACCGCGGTCAGCCCCAGGACCGGCGGCGTGCCGGACAGCATCGCAGCGATCCCGTCGGCTGGTTCGTAGCCCGGGGCCATCTCAAAGGGCTCACGCCGACCCAGCCAGCCCCAGATCGGCTGGCGCAGCTCGGGCTGGTGCTCGGTCCGCACGTACAGGAACGCCGGGGCGCCCGGGCCACCGTTGAGGTATTTGTACGTGCACCCGACCGCCAGATCGGCCCCGTCGGCGTCCAGCGCCACGGGGATCACGCCTGCGCTGTGACTGAGGTCCCACAGGGTCAGCGCCCCGGCCGTATGGGCGACACGCGTGATGCCCGCCATGTCAAGGATGAACGCGGACAGATATGACACGTGTGAGAAGGTCACCAGCGCGGTGTCAGGCCCGACGGCGTCGGCCACCTGCTCGGGTGTCGGCCCGCTGTGCGGATCGCCGCGCAGCCAGCGGATCGTGGCGCCGGTGCTCGCGGCCAGGCTCTCGAGCACGTAGCGGTCGGTGGGGAAGTTGTCGACGTCGGTGACGATCTCCTTGTGGCTCGGACGCGCGGCCAGCGCCGCGCTGGCCAGCTTGTAGAAGCACACCGTGGTGGAGTCGGCCACCGCCACCTGACCGGGTGCCGCGCCCAGCAGCGTCTCGCCCAGCCGGTCGCCGAGGACGCGCGGGAGCTCCATCCAGCCTTCGCTCCAGGAACGGATCAGCCGCTCGCCCCACTGCTGCTCGACGACTTCGGCCAGGCGGGCGGCGGTGTCTCGCGGCAGGCGGCCGAGCGAATTTCCGTCGAGATAGATCAGACCCTCATCGTCGGCGAAGACGAACCGTTCGCGAAAGCGCGCCAGCGGATCGGTTTCGTCCAGCGTGACGGCTGTGGCCCGGCTCACCCTCAGAACTGACATGACCCGAGCTCGCCGGCCCTCAGCTCTTGGGCACGAACGCGTACACGCGGCTCGGGCTCCCGGTGCCGCCCACCAGCCGAAGCGGCGCCACCACCAGCAGCGCGCCGGTGACCGGCAGCTGCTCCAGGTTGGCCAGCTGGGTCAGCCCGAGCTTGCCCGCGCCGAGCAGGAAGTTGTGCAGCGGGAAGGGCGGCTCCATGGCGCCGGCGGCGCCGGCGTCGATCCCGACGGTCTCGGTGCCAAAGCCGGCGATCGCGCGCTCATGGGCCAGCCAGCGCGAGGCCTCGACGTCGGGGCCCGGTGTCTCGGGCCCGTTCTCGCCGACGTTGAGGAACTTGGCCTGGTCCTGCGCGCGTGAACCCCAACCCGAGCGCAGCAGCACCCAGGCGCCGTCGGGGATCCGGCCGTGCTCGGCCTCCCAGGATTCCAGGTCATCGACCGTCAGGAGGTAGTTGCCGCCGGCGGCCTCGGTCTCGGCGGTCTTCTCGATCACGCACGCGGGCCCGACCAGCGTCGAGGGCTTGATCGAGCCGATGTCGGCGCCATCCTTGCCGGTCACCCAGTGGATCGGGGCGTCGACATGCGTGCCGACGTGCTCGCCGATCGTCAGCGTGTACCAAGCCCACGCCGGTCCGCGGTCGTCGTAGTGGCTGATCTCCTCCCGCGTCAGGCCGGGCGTGTTGGCAAACGGCGGCGGCAGCTGGATCACGGGCGTTGACTCGGTCAGCGGCTGGGTGAGGTCGACGATCTCGACCGAGCCCGAGGCGAGCCCGTCGAGAAGTCCGGCGACCTGGCTGGTATCAGTGCTCGACATGCGTTAGCTCCTTGGGTTTGGCGGGGGCGTCCCGGCGTGGGTCGGGTTGCTTTGCGATTTCTTGGTGGCGCGGCGTGGCCGGGCGGGGCCGGTTGAGAGGGTCGGGCTGGGGCGGCGCGCGACGCGGCTCATCCGGTGGGTGCGGGAGGCCCGGCTTGCGGTCCGTGCGGGGGCCCGGCTTGCGGTCCGTGCGGGAGGCGCGGCTCATCCGGTCCGTGCGGGAGGCGCAGCTCATCCGGCGCGGAACGCCTCCTCGAGCCACTCGGCACAGATAGTCGGGTTGACCTTGGCGTCGAGCACAAGCGGCCCGGGCGAAGGGTCGGCCAGCCAGCGTTCGATCGCCTGCAGATCATCTACCTTGCGCACCACCGCCGCGGCGGCGCCGCAGGCCCGTGCGATCGCCGCTAGGTCGGCGTCGGGGAAGCGCACCATTGAGGCGTCGTGGCCCATCGGCTCAAAGTGGTGCACCTCGGCGCCGTAGGCGTTGTCGTCGTAGATCACCACCAGCAGTTTGAGGCGCAGGCGGACGGCGGTCTCCAGTTCGGCCAGGGCCATGAACGCGCCGCCGTCGCCGATCGCCGCCACCGTCGGGCGCTCCGGGCGCGCGACCGCCGCCCCGATCGCGTTCCCCAGGCCCAGCCCGACGGCCTGAAAGCCGTTGGGGAAGATCCACGCCTGGGCGTCCGGGACGTCGATGTACATCGACGGGTAGCCGAGGAAGTGACCGGAGTCGACGGCCACCGCGCGCTCGGAAGGGAGGAGGCGGTCGATCTCGATCGTGAGCGTTCGGGGATCGATCCACTGCTTGGTTGAGGCGTCCTCGTAGGGTTCGTCGCGCCAGCGCCGGGCCGCTATCTGCTCGGCCAATGGCGTCGTGCGAAAGCCGGCCCGGAAATGTCCGCGGCGCTTGAGCTCGTCTGAGAGCAGCGCGGCCGTCGCCCTGACGTCCCCCAGCACGGGGATGTCGACCGGCCGGTTTCGCCCGATCGCCCGGGCCTCGGTGTCGATCTGGACGACCCTGGCGTCCTTGGCGATCAGGGCGCCGTGCTTGGTCGTCCAATGGTTGACCGACGCGCCCGCAACGATCACGACGTCGGCCTGCGGGAGAATCTCGGCCGCCAACGGAGACGCAAAGCCGCCGGAGATCCCCAGCGAATACGGACGTCCCGCGAACAGCCCGTTGGCCGGAGCCGAGGTCGCCAGCACCGCGCCGATCAGGGCCCCGAGGCGCTCGAGCTCATCGCCGGCACCGGCCAGCACCGCGCCACGTCCGGCGATGATCGCCGGACGACGGGCCTCGGAGAGCAGATCGGCGACGGCGGCGATCGACACCGGCGGCGGCTCCGGGGCGAGCGTGGGGGGGACCGGCGCGTGGGAGGGCTGTTGTTGTTCGGGGCTCTGGGGCTGGATGTCGATCGGCAGCATCAGCACCACCGGACGGCGCTCGAGCTGGGCGCGCTGGTAGGCCCGCTGGGCATCGTCGGCGGCCGTGCCCGGACCGTGGACCCGGTCGGCGATCGCGCCGACGGACTCCACCAGGCCGTGCTGATCGATCCGGAAGTTGGAGGTCAGCGCCGCCGCCGGGGTTTCCCCCGCCAGCACCAGCACGGGGGTGCGGCTCTTGGCCGCCTCGGTCAGCCCGGTCATCGTGTTGGTCAGCCCCGGTCCCTGATGCACGCTGCACACCCCCACCCGGCCCGTCACGCGCGAGTAACCATCAGCCATGCAGATCGCCCCGCCCTCATGACGCGCATGATGGAATCGAACCCCACCGGCGACCAGCGCGTTGGTGACTACGAGGTTGCCGCTCCCAAGGATTCCGAACGCGTCCTGCGCCCCCTGCGCGGCCACCGTCGCGCCAACGACATCGGCGACCGACTGTCTGCGCTCGCCCCGGTCGGAGGTCATCCGCGCGCGCCCGCACCCAGCGTGCGATCGCCCCGGTTCGCGGTCATCCGCGCGCCCTCACCCAGCGTGGGATCGCCCGGTTCGCGGTCATCCGCGCGCGTCTTGACCCTCCGACTGCCTCACCGGCGGGATCATCCCACAGGGCGCCCGAGCGAGCCCGCGCAGTTTGGGCCGAGCGGTCTCGTCCCTTGGGGCCTGGCTTGCTCCCGTTTGCGGCCGAGGGTCTCGAACGCTGGAGTGCGGCTTGCTCCCGTTTGCGGCCAAGGGTCTCGGACGCTGGAACCCGGCTTGCGTCGTGCGCGACCGAGGGATTTCGTCCCTGGAGCCCGGCTTGCTGCGCTTGCTGGTGGGCGGTTCGGGTGATAGACAGGGCGGTGCATCGTTCTCTGAACGCCGCATCAGGGCCATGACCTCCGATCGCCACCCAGACCACGGCACCAAAGACTCCCCGGAGTCCGAGCCAGGCTGGCTTGAGGACTCGCACGCGGGAATCCCCTCGGAGTCGTCCGCGGGCGCGGGCGAGGGCGAAGGCGAGGCGGGGACCGAGTTCGCCAAGGCACCGTCGGCCGCACCGCCGGACCCGGAGCCGTCGACCAGCTTCGACTCGTCCTCGTTCCGGTCATCCGCGCCGTCCACCTACACGGCCCCCGCCCACCAGAGCGCGCCGAACATGCTGCCGGGTCGCGCGCGGCGCACCTCCGGGCTCGAGCGCCTCGTAGTGCGAGTCATCGCGACCGGCGGCGTGGTCGGGATCGGGGTCGCGATCGCCGCGATCCTGGCGGCCAGCAAGGTCCAGGGTTGGATCATCGGCCTGGTCGTAGCGATCGTCAGCGTGGTGCTGTCGGCGGTCCTCTGGTCCTCCCGGCAGCTGTAGGAGCAGTCACGGGGCCTGCTCCTCGCGGTCGCCCGACTCGGCCAGCGAGTTCGGTGCGTGCTCTGGGGCCTGGTCGAAGTCGACCACGACCACCGTCTTGGTGTCAAAGAAGAACAATCTGATGCACGCGTGGCCGTACTCGACTCGGTCGGGCTGCGGAAGCTCGTACTGCTCCAGCAGCTCGCGCATCGTGGTTTCGGCCAAGATCTGTTCGCGGAGCATCGGCATGGGTTCATGGTGCCCGGAACCGTGTGACGGATCTAGACGCAGACGCACCAAAAGCGCCATAACTTCGTGACAACTCTGCGACGGCCGAGTCGGCGACCGCGGATCCGCCGCCCGGCCTAGGCTGGGCAAGCCCGCAGTCCCAGCGCCGACCCGCCGCCCGGCCTAGGCTGGGCAAGCCCGCAGTCCCAGCGCCGACCCGCAGTCCGGCCTGGGCGGTGCGAGGCCGCAGTCCCTGCGCGAGCCGGCAGTCCGGCCTGGGCGGTGCGAGGCCGCAGTCCCTGCGCGAGCCGGCAGTCCGG
>CALAQT010000525.1 GCA_937888775.1 uncultured Actinomycetes bacterium
CGCCGTCAACCCGCAACCAAAAGGTTGCAGCTAGACGAATTCCTTGACATAGGAGCTTCTATTCCGATCGTGAGGTCTAGGACCAACTCGTGGCGAAAGCGAACGCGCCGGGAGACCGGCGGTGGCTGCTCCTAGCGAAGACCAGCGATCTTGGGGCCACAGGCCTGATGGCCGAAACAGCGGCGAAGCAGTGGTCGCTCGACGACGTCGACGCGCCCGTGGTCTGTCTCGACGAAGTGGCATAGGCGGGCTTTCGAGCTGGCGCTTGGTGGCACCGGATCTTGGCGAAGATGGGGCGCCCGTTGGATCGCGCGCCGCGGGGGCGACGTCACGTTGGTGGGTTCACGGTGGCCAGGTCGGCGAACACGCTGATGCTGCCGGCATCGGTGCGCAGCATTCCCGGCAAGGCGCTCGGGACCGCGGCGCCGTCCCAGCCGCGCAGGTAGACGCCGGACGATGTGCGTGCATTCTTGACGATCAAGGCCGCCAGTTCCGCTGCGAACCGGTACCAGCGGGGCTGGTGGTCGACCGCGTACAGGTTCAGGAGGCCGCGTATCAGGATCGAGTCGTACTGCGGACCGTCGGTGAACGGCGCCAGCCACACCGTTTCGGCATTCCCCAGTCCCTCCGCCTCCGAGCACCACGAGTGGTGGCGGGTCGCCTGGCAGAGCGTCACCATCGCCGACAGCATCGCCCCTTCTCCGTCATGCGGCATCGCCACCATCACCGGCTTGCCTGGATGAGGATTCCCTCCTCGGAACGCGCATGTCTTGTTGGCGCCGCACGGTGGAATCCCGCCTGGGTGAGAATTGCCTGTTCGTACGGTGCATCGGTTCTTAGCGCCGCACGGTGGAAGCTTCGTGAACGTCGTACCTTTGGTGGGCGCGAGGGTGGGCGTCGGGGTGCTCGTCGTCGTCAACGTGAGTGATGGGTAGGGGCTGCTCGCGGTTGGGATGTAGACACCGTTGGGTTGCCTGAGGTGCTTGTTCGCCCAGCCAATGTAGGTCTGGGCGCGCTTCAGGTACGCGGTTTCTCCCGTTGCCTGGTACAGGCGCGCCGCCAGGTCAGCGTCCGCAGCGAGCGACTCGCCGGAACGCCACTGGTGCTGGTTGGTCCACCACATCCCGCCCCGGCGGCCTTGTCCCAGCCTCCGGCTGCAATGTAGGAAAACGCGCACTCAGCGTCGTGCAGGTAGCGACTTGAGTCGGTTGCGAGATCGGCATCGAGGAAGGCGAGGCCGAGCCAGCCGTTATCGTCGTAGAACGTCTCCTGGTCGCGGGCGCGGTCGCCGGGATAGGGCGAGAAGCCCGGATGCGGCTCCAGGTCGGGGTTCCAGTAGCGCTGGGAGTAGTTCGCGAACGACTTCACGGCGTCGCGGTTATGCGCGGTCGGGTCCGCGATGGCGACCTCGTCAAGCGCCTCGAACAGCCCGTTGGTATCCCAGATCGTGGCGAGCGGCTGCCGTTCGTGATCACTCAGGGTTTCGAGGTACCACTGCGGTTTGCGGTCCCACCACATCGACGTGTGCGCGATCCCCTGCTCGGCCAACCGCAGGTACCGGGACCTGCCGTGCAGCGGGGTTGCGGCCGCCACGATCTTCGAGCCCGCGAGCACCGTCGAGCCCCCGCCACACGTCACCCCCGAGGCTGAGCTTCCCGCGGTGAGCGCCACGATCGCCGCTCCCGCTCCAAGGGCAAGGACCGCGGCGATCAGCCCGGGGATCGCCCGCCGGGGCAGGCCGGTTTCGCGCTTACGGCCGGGCATCTGTGCCTCCGTGCGTCAAGTCACTGCGAGAGGTCGGGCAGACGGGTTGAACCACGGTAGTTCGAAGTGGTAGCCGCTCGGGGGTTACAAGCCGGGAACAGCACTGCTGTCGCGGCGGTGCCGGTGCCGTCTCCGAAGCAGAACCGTCCGAGCCGCTAGCTCGTGCCTCGTTTGCTGGCGAGCGTGGCGAAGTGGCTGCTTCCCAAGACCGTGTACTCCACGCCAGAGCCTAGCGTGGCAGACGTCGACGCGGCCCCGGCTGGCCGCGAGGACGGGAGCGCGAGACGGTGCCATCCCGCAACCCTACGCCTCAGGAGAAATCGCACGGACACCCTCCGCCCCGCTGCGAGTCGAGCTGCAAACGGGGTGCCTGCTTCGCCGCTGTTTCGGCCATCAGGCCTGTGGCCCCAAGATCGCTGGTCTTCGCTAGGAGCAGCCACCGCCGGTCTCCCGGCGCGATCGCTTTCGCCACGAGTTGGTCCTAGACCTCACGATCGGAATGGCGACAAAGGAGCGGCCCGCGGTCGCTGGTGCCGGGCGAGTCCTCCGCCACGAAGGGACGCGCCAGCCGCCGCGACCGCCGGTGCGTGCTTTGCGCGAAGAGCACTAGCGACACCTGTCACGGAGGCACGCAGTTCGTTCGCAGCTAGCGAGACGATCGGCGCGTCAACCATCGTCCGAAGGAGGACGTATGCCATGCACCGTGCTGCTGGACACCTGCGGCCGTCGGCGCTCGCCGGCGACGCTGCCCAGCTTCCATCAAGGTCGGCCACCGCGAAACAAAGGGCAGCGATACCCGGCGGACCCGCCGACGGTCGAAGAGATCATCGCCGTGATGCGCGCCGCAGGAGACGATGCGGAGGCCGTCCGGCTGCGTGGCCTCATCGTGGTGCTCTGGCGAGCCGGCCTGCGTATCAGCGAAGCGCTGGCTCTGAGCGAGAGCGACCTCGACCCAACCCGAGGCGCGATCCTGGTTCGCTGCGGCAAAGGCGGCAAGCGTCGCGAGGTCGGCATGGACCGCTGGGCCTGGGAGCAGCTGACTCCGTGGCTGCAGCTGCGTGCCAGTCTTCCGGTGGGCGCCCTGTTCTGCGTGCTGCGCGGTCCGACCCGGGGACGCCCGTGGGCGCCAGCTGGGGTCCGCTCACAGCTGCATCACGCGGCCGTCCGAGCGGGGGTCCGGCGTCGCTTCGCCCCACATCAACTACGGCACGCCCACGCCGTCGAGATGTCACGCGAGGGCGTGCCGTTGTTAGTCATCCAGCGCCAACTCGGCCATGCTGACCTGGCAATCACGTCCGTGTACCTGCGCGGGATCGACAACACCGAGATCGTGCACGCCGTCCATGAACGACCAGCGCCGATGATCCCGGCAAGCCACGGCCTCTAGACCTCGTCCCAACCTGCTCCTCCTGTGGGTCATGCCCCGGCACGGCCCACGGAAGCGGAGGTTCGCCCGCGGGTCCGGCGAACCCCGTCCGCCCTCAATATTCGTCAAGGCGGTCGCGCGTCGAGAGAAGAGCTCAAGCGCAGCCGAGTGCCCGGCCACGAAACCCACTGCGGCCGCAGCGGCGTCCGCCGCCGCGCCTAGTCTCAGACCTCCGGTAGTGGGGCCGATTTGGCCCGGTTTTGTTGAGGTTTTTCGTCCTCGCGGTCTTGCAGATGTGTGCAGTATTTGGTAGGCTGGGGGGGTGTTGAGCGGGCCTGCG
>CALAQT010000526.1 GCA_937888775.1 uncultured Actinomycetes bacterium
CGTCATCCGGATGTGGCGCTGACGCTGGCCGAAGGAGAGCCGGAGGAGATCGCGCCACGGTTGCGGGCCGGTGAGTTCGACCTGGCGCTGCTATTCGAGTTCCCGGGCGCGCGCGAGCGGCCAGGAACTGGACTGCGTTCGACGACGCTGTTGGAGGACGCGATGCACGTCGCGATGCCCGTGGATCATCCGCTGGCCGCCAAGCATTCACTGACGCTCGCCGATCTGCGCGACGAGCAATGGGTCCAGACCTCAGCCTTGAGTCCCTGTGCCCGGCACGTGGTCCGCTCGTGCATGGCGGCGGGCTTTGAGCCCCACGTGACGTTCGAGAGCGACGACTACGAGACGATCCAGGGGTTAGTGGCGGCCGGCGTCGGCGTGGCGCTGATCCCGCGGCTGGCGCTGACCCGGGTCCATCCGGAGATCGTCGTGCGCGAGCTTGCCCCGGCCAGCCCGGCCCGGAAGGTGACCGTGGCGACGGTGTCAGGACCGGGGGTGGCGCCGTCGGCCAAGACGATGGTCAGGGTGCTCAGCGAGGTGGCCCGGCGCTACACCGAGCACTCGATCCCGTGGGCCGCCTAGTGAACGCTGCACTAGACGCTCCACGTCGGAACCTCAGGTCCCCAGAGCCAGCGCCCGGGCGAGCTCGCCGGGGCGTCCGCCGACGACCAGCGGCCGGATCAGGCGCTCCAGCGGGCGGCGGGCAAAGCCGCCGATCGGGCCGGGATCGACCTCGAGCGCGTAGGTCGCCCGCGTCCGACCCGTGCCCAGGGCCAACAGCTCCCAGGATCCCCGCATCCAGTCCAGGTCATCTGACTCGAGCTGGCTCCAGGTCAAACGGTGCGGCTGGTGGTACTCGAATTGCACGCGGACCCTGACCTTGGTGATCTTGGCGTCGCTGACGGTGTCGCAGACCGACGGGCGGCCGTGTTCGTCGGAGCTCACGACCTCGACGAGCTCCAACCCTCGCTGCCAGCTCGGCGCGTTGGCGACGTCGGCGACCATCGTCCAGCAGCGCGCGATCGGCGCGTCGAGATCTTTGGAGGAGGACCCGCTCATCACCGGCATCGCATCACTTAGTGCACGTTCTCGGAAGACCTTTGCGCTTATCAGGTCTTCCGGAACGCCGCGCTAGCGCTCACGCTGAGGGGCGATCGACAACAGACTGGTGGCGCCACCGGTGTCGAGCAGGCTGACGCTCAGATGGGGCGGGGCGCCGGTGTGTCGAAGCATGGCGCTGGGGAGCAGGCCCGAGCCGCCGCGCAGCGCGGGATAGGCCACCGTCACCCGGACCTTAGACGCTGGCACACGCAGCTCTATCGACAGGCTGCCGTGGACCAGCCGGTCGCTGAACCGCGTCCGCGTGACGCCGGGCGCCGAGACGCTCACGCGCCGCGTGGAGGCAAAGCGCAGGCCGTGGGGAAGGCGCAGCGCGACCGTCTGGATCGCCGGTGCGCCGCGGCCGGCTGCCACCGTGAATGTGAGCTTGGGCCGGCCGATACCGAGGCCGCTGATCACGGCGCCGGAGACCGTCGGCGGACCGCCGATCGTCCAGTCGAACACGCTTCTGGAGATGGCGCCGGCAGCGTCTTGCGCGCTCGCGGTGACCGCATAGGCGCCACGACGTCGTGGCCGGCCTGAGATTCGGCCGCTGGTGCTGTTGACCGACAGTCCGGGCGGCAGCCCCGCGGCGCGATAGACGATCCTCGCCCCGCGGGCATCGCGGGCGGTGAGCCGCAGACCGATAGCGGCGTGCAGGGGGGACTGCTGGGGCGGCGGGGTCGCGATCCGCAGCGCGTTGGCGCACAGGCCGGCGGCCAGCGACGCCGCGTTGGGGGTGCCGAGTCCGGTGGCCAGGTCATATCCGGCACCGGCGGAGTAGCGGCCGCCGTTGGTGGCGGTGAAGTCGTTGTCGCCGGAGACGATGTCGTTGAAGTCCGCGGCGTAGGCGCCACCAGCGGCGCGGTAGAGGGCCGGGTCGGCAAAGCCGATTGGGGTTCCGGCACAGGCGGGTGAGGCATCAGTCAGCGCGATCAGCGCAGCCCACACCGGCGCCGCGGCGCTGGTGCCACCGATGCCCTGCCACTGGGTCGCCTGTCCGGCCACCATGCCACTGCCGTTCCAGTAGATCAGGTAGCCGGTGGCGGGGTCCGCGTCGGCCGACACGTCAGGGACCTCCCGGCAGTATCCGCCGACGTTGCCGCACAGCGCTCCCGATGAGTCGGTGCCGATCACGTGCAGTGACGGCGAGGCGGAGCGCTGGCTGGCCGGCATCGGCCAGAAGCTCGAATTGCCGCCGCCGCCGGCGCCGGTCGGTGGTCCGGCGTCGGTCAGCCCTCCGCCACTGTTCCAGACCGTCTCGACCGGTCGCGGTCCGATCGCGTTCAGGGTGGTGCCGCCCACACCAGTGACGTAGGGCTGTCCCGCCGGATCGTCGACCGCGAGCTGCGTGTCGCCGCCAGCGCCGACGCCGTCGCAGTCCTCTGAGCCGTTGTCGCCTGATGCCGCCACGATCGTCTGGCCCTGCACGGCGGCCTGCTCAAACAGCGTGTTCTCGGCATTCAGGGGACCGGCGCCCTGAGCCGACTCGCACTGGCCCCACGACACCGAGATCACCTGGGCGCGGTCCTGGTTGATGATCTGTGAGTAGATGTCATACGGGCCTGATCCCGGGGACCCGGAGTTTGAATTCGGCCCCTGGTAGACGACCAGCTTGGACTCGGGCGCCAGGCCGATCAGGTTCTCGATGTCGAGGGCCGCCTCACCGGAGCCAGCCCCGCTGCCGGCGCCGCCGTCGACCGCAAGGTAGGACACCGACGTGTGGGTGCTGTAGCAGGCCTGATAGGCGGCGACGTCGTTGGGGTCGTCGGGCTCAAGCTCGTAGACGGCGATGGTCACCCCGGCGCCACCATCCCCGGCCTGATAGAGCCCGGGGAACCCGTACGCCGATGCGATCTGATCGGCCGTGTACGCGCTCTGGCTGGGCGCCGAAGCCTGCGCCTGAGCGCACGGCTGGGGGCCTCCGGTGACCACATGCGGCCGCGCCGGCGTGGGAAGCCCGGCAGGGTTCGCGGGCCTGAGCAGCAGCGGGCTGGGCGCCGCCACCGTGTCGAGCCCGATCACGGCCTGGACCGAGCCCGCCGCCACTGCGTCGAACGAGGGTGCGGCCGTGGTCGCGATCGCCGTCTTGTGACCGGGCGCCACCAAGCGCAAGAAGGAGAGTGAGAACGCTCGTTGCAGGCGGCCGGCGCTGGCGTCGACAGGGATTGCGAGCGCATTCGTGGTAGTCGCCCCGGGGTTCAGTCCGTGCGCGCGCAGTGACCGGCGCACGGTCGTCAGCTGCGCCGCCGTCGCGCCGAAGCGCCGGGCGAACTGTCTGGGTGTCAGGTACGCCCCGTAGCGGCCCGACCCTGGCGTCGAGACGGCGCGGGCGTAGGCGGCCAGCGCCGCTGGATCACGCGGCCGAAGGGTGATCGTCACGTGCAGGCGCGTGCCGGCGGGCAGAGCGCCGGCCACGGTGTCGCCGGCCGGAGGGGCGGGTACGCGCCCGACGCGCATCAGCCCGGTGGTTGATGCGCCGGCGCGCCCGGGCTCGAGCGCCGATCCCGCCCAGATCGCGAGCGCGCACCCCAATAGCAGCCAGATCTCCCGGCCTGATGCTGCTTTCGCCATCTCAGAGCCGCAGGCTAATGCTTCTCGCCGGAAATAACGTCGCACCGAGCCGCTCGAATGTGACGATGTCTATGGTGGGGAGCGCTAGTGCAGCCGGTCAGCGGGCGCGTCCGCTCCGGGGCGGGAGGCGCTGACGACCACGAACCACGGGCTCTCGTGGATCACCCTGCCGCCACCGAGCTCCCCGGCCAGCGCGTGGGCGTCGAAGTAGCGCTTGTAGACCTCAAACCGCGAGCCGTCGTTAAGGACGCGCTCCTGGTGCTCTTCGGCCTCATGGTCAGGTCGCAGGGCGGAGTCGACCACCACGAGCTCCGGCGCGATCCGCCATGCCTGCGAGACGAACCCGCCGCGCTCGGGCTGCACCAGATGACCGTAGAAATGCGCGGTGAAAATGCGCGTGAAACTGTCAGCGCCGAACGGGAGCTCGAGTGCGTCGCCACAGACGAAGTCCGCGCCGGGCAGGCGGCGGCGCGCGATCTCCAGCATCTGCTCACTCTGATCGAACCCCGTTACCTCGCCGCGGAGATGACGCGTCAGAAAACCGGTGCCGCAGGCGACGTCGAGCGTCCTCGCCGCCGGCAGTGCGTCGATTGCGCGCTCTAGCTTGGCCACCGCCTCGGTCCAGCCGGGACGCTCGCGCTCGGCAAAGCGTCCCTGGCCGAGGTACCACTCGTCGTACTCGGGCGCGCGCGTGTCGTACTCCTTCACGCCGCGAGCAATGTTGGCAGACGCTCGCCGGGTCAGCGCCGTCTGCGCTCGGCCAGACGCTGTTGCAGGTGCGCCTTGACCGCGGGCCACTCATCGTCGATCACCGAGTAGTAGGCCGAGTCCCGGGGCTGCCCGCCCCGGACGACCATGTGCTTGCGCAGAATCCCCTCGAACTTGGCCCCGAGCGCCTCCAGCGCCCCGCGTGAGCGCTCGTTGCGGGCGTCGGTCTTGAACTCCACCCGCTGCAGGCCGGCGTGCTCGAACGCGTGTGAGAGCAGCAGCAGCTTGGTCTCGACGTTCGCGCCTGAACCCCACGCATCGCGTGCCAGCCAGGTCCAGCCGATCTCAGCCCGGAGATGCTCGAATCTCAGCTCCATGAAGCGGGTCGAGCCCAGCGGCTCGCCGCTGCGAGCGTCGACGATCGCGAATGGGACCTCGCGGCCCTGCCTGGCGGCCTCCAGTGTTCGGCACACCCAGCGGTGCAGGTGCTCGCCAGAGGCGGCCATGTTCTCCGGCAGCCAGGCGAACACGTCGTGCTCACGGGCGGCATGAGCCAGGCCCCGTTCATGCGCCAGGGTGAGCGGCTCGACGAGCACCAGCTCCCCTGTGAAGGCTGCGACCAGGTCTGAAACCGTCGGCGCGTTTCGCTCGGCGTTGGCGATTGGATCCACGACTACCTCATATGGCCCACCGGCGGGGCCCTACGATGTGGTCCTTCGTGGCTCAGACCTGACGCTCTACGGGGTATGACTTGGTCCTCCGCCGAGGAACGAGTCGACGAACTCGGGACTGGAGGCCAGCTCGGTGGGGCTACCTTGCATCCGCAGCTGTCCGCCGCCGAGAACATAGGTGCGATCTGAGATCTCAAGCACCGCTTTGGCTCGCTGCTCGACGATCAACACCGACGCCCCCGTCCCGGCCAGCTGTCGCACGTGATCCTGCAGAACCGAAGTGGCGATCATCGGCGCTAGGTTCGCCGTCGGCTCGTCAAGCACGACGAGCGCCGGTTCGAGCATCAATGCCCGGCCCATCGCCAACATCTTGCGCTCACCGCCGCTCAGCTTGCTCGCCCGCCTTCCGAGCATTCTCTGCAGTTGCGGGAATACGTCAAGGACGTGCTCGACGCGGGCGGCCACCTCCCGGGATTTGAGCAGGTAGCCGCCCATCTCGAGGTTCTCACGCACGGTCAGCGGGCCGAACACGTCATCGACCTGAGGCACATAGCCGACGCCGATCCGGGCGACGTTCTCAGACGGCCAGCCGGTGACATCGCGATCGTCGACGAAGACCTGGCCTGAGAGGACCTCGACCAGCCCGACAACGCTCTTGAGCAGAGTGCTCTTGCCCGAGCCGTTCGGACCGACGATCGAGACCACCTCACCGGGATCCACCGAGATAGAGACGCCGTGGATAACTGGGCTGCCCTGATAGCCGGAGGTCAGATCCTCGGTCCGCAGCGATACCCCTCGAACCTTGTGCTCCAGAAGTTTGGCGGCGCCGTTCTCAACCGACAAGGTAGGCCTCCACAACTTCCTCCTTGGCGCGCAGGGACGCCATCGTGCCCTCGGCCAGCAGTCGGCCTTCCGCCAGCACCATCACCGGGTCGCAGAACTCGTCCATGATCGACAGCTCATGCTCGACCATGATTACGGTAATCCCGCTCTCGCACAGCCCGACCAGCTGCATCCCGATCTGATGCGCCAAGCGAGGGTGCACGCCGGCCATGGGCTCGTCGAGCAGCAGCACCTCAGGCTGGGCCATCAGCGCGCGCATGATCTCCACCAGCCTGCGCTGCCCGCCGCTGAGGTCACCGGCGTACTTGTCGGCCAGCGACAGCAGGCCGAAGCGCTCGAGGGTCGCCTCGGCCTGCTCGATCGCCTCGTGCTCCTGGGACCCCCAGTAGCGCTTGCCGAGGACCGCACCGCGCAAGGTCTCCCCGCGCTGATCCGGGATCGCCATCAGCAGATTCTCGATTACGGTCAAACGCTTGAACTCGCTGGCGAGCTGGAATGTCCTCACCAGGCCACGTCGCGCTCGACGGTAGGCGGGCAGCGCGGTGACGTCCTCGCCGCGGTAGAAGATCTTCCCCTCGCTCGGCGCCAGCGTGCCGGCGAGCATCGCCAGGACTGTTGACTTCCCGGCTCCGTTGGGCCCGATGATTCCGGTCAGCCGGCCGCGCTGGAACGACATCGAAATCCCGTCCACCGCGCGGACGCCCTCGAAGCTACGCGCGAGCCCCTCACAACTGAGCATGATCTGATCGCCGGCCGGCGCGGGCGCACTCGGATCAGCGTTGGTCGGCTGCCCGCCAGGCGAACCGGACGGCGTGGCGAATGTCTCGCTGCGCACGGAGGTGTGGGTGGCGGGGGCATCTAACACCCCCGCAGGAGTTGCCGCGTCGCCTCGATCGCCGAGGATCTTGCGCCGGCGCTCGGGCAGGATGCCCTGCGGGCGGAACCACAGGAACAGCAGGATCAGCAGCCCGATCACCACCCACTGCAGCGCGGGGATCAGGTTGGGATTGTTGGGCACCGGCGGGATGTAGCGGGTCGCCTCCTCGAATGCCACCGGTACGAGGATCGCTCCCAGCACCGCGCCGCGATGGTTTCCCAGGCCGCCGATGATCACCGCGGCGAACAGGACGACGGTCTCGGCGTAGCCCCATGCCTGCGGGTCCCAGAGGTTGATGAAACCGACCAGCACCCCGCCGGACAGACCGGCGATCGCGCCGCCGATGACCAGCGACGAGGTTCGCAGCGAGCGCAGGTTCTTGCCCAAGGAGTCGGCGACGATGTCGTTGTCGCGCATCGCCCGCAGGGTTCGCCCGTACGGCGAGTTGGTGATCCGGGTGACGAACATGTAGGTGAGGAAGGCGAGCAGGAGCGCCACGACCCCGTAGCCCCACTGGTAGCCCGCGGACTCTGGATTGGCCAAGCTCTGCAGTGGGGCGGGAACCAGCGACAGGCCGGCGGCGCCGTTGAGCAGCGGCGTGTAGTTGGTCACCAGCAGGTTGAACATCACCGCAGTGACCAGGAGTCCGACGGCGGCGAAGTCGCCTCGCAGTCGCTTCCCCACGATCGCCGCGAACGGCAGCGCCAGCAGCCCCCCGATGATTGCGGCGCCGATCCAGGGGAACGGGAACGGGAAATTGAGCCCGCCGATATAGGACTGAAAGCCACCGTTGGAGCTCGAGGAGGACAGCGATAGAACCGCTGCCGCGTAGGCTCCGGCCGCCTGGAAGATGATAAAGCCGAAGTTGGTGACGCCGCCGACTCCGAACTGCTGGCTGAGGCCAAGGCAGGCGATCGCATCGACGCCCGCATAGACCAGCAGCGTGGTTATGTAGTAGACCAAGGCGTCCTAACCCGACTGATCAGGCCCGCGCGCCGAGCAGGCCTTCGGGGCGGACCGTCAGCATCGCGAGCAGGATCACGAACGCGATCACATCCTTGTAGTCCGAGACGATGATCGAGGCGCTGACCTCGGTTGCCAGTCCGATCACCAGCGCTCCGAGCATCGCCCCGTAAGGTTGGCCGGGACCGCCGAGGAACACCGCGGCCAGGATCAGCACCAGGAACACATCGGTGCTGGTCGCGCCGAACGTGCCCGAGTTGATCGCGAACGTCGCTCCGGCCAGACCACAGAGTGCACCCGTTATCAGCCAGGTGAGGGTGACCACGCGGTCGGTGCGAATGCCGCAGTTGCGGGCCAGGTTGCGATTGGCGGCGGTCGCTCGCATCGCCTTTCCCAATCGCGTATAGCGAATCAGTGCGTGCACGCCGAGCATCACGACGATGCTCAGTGCGATGATCACCACCTGCACGACCGTCAGCTCGATCGACCCGAGCTTGATCAGTGCCCCCTGGTTCATCGAGTAGGAGACGTTCGTCGGCCCCGCGAGCGCCTGCGTGCCGAACACCAGGATCAGGGTCATTCCCAGCGACACGATCACCATCGCGATCGGCGAGGTGCCCTTGCGCTGAAACGGCGTGTAGACGACGTTGTTGAGAAACACCGACAAAGCCGCGCCGGTGACGATCGACGCGATCGTCGCGATCCAGACGTTGACGCCGGCATTGTTGAGCGCGTAGGCGGCATACGCGCTCACGATCATCACCCCGCCGTAGGCGAGATTGAGCACGTTCGTAACCGCGAACTGCAATGTGAATCCGACCGCCGCCAGGGCTAGCACCGCCGCCGAGACGAGGCCGAATCCGATTGAGGTTACGAAGATGCTTCCGGTGGCCACCACTAGGTCATCCCTAGGTCACAAGCCCAGCGCCCGCAACTCGCTGGTCGCCAGATTGCCGACGACGTTGACCGTCCCGTTCGACCCGTAGTTGTCCACCTGGAAGATTCCGGTGGAGTCGTGATACGCGTCGAAGCTCGTCGGGCCTCCTGGCCCCTCGTAGCGGATCTGTTTGCCCGCCTTGAGCGCCGCGGCACCCTGGGCGAACGAGTAGACGACCGTCGCTCCCGCCACGCCATCACCGATCTTCTCGATGTAGGGGCCGAACACGCTCGCCGAGGTGCTGTGCGATGCAAGCATCGCCAGCGCCGCCAGGTTGATCCCGTCGTACAGATGCACGGCTCCGGGGGCTGTGAGATAGGTGGAGAAATCTCCGGTGCTTCCGACCTTGCCCTTCTCGGCGAAGATCGCTTTCGAGAACGGCTGGAACGACGGTCCCGAGGTCTCGACCACGAGGTTGTCGGCCAAGAACTTCGACGCCAGCGTGCTGCCGCCGATCGCCGCCGCGACCGATTTGAACCAGTCCGGGGAGATCGTCGCCGAGGTTCCGATCACCGGGATCATCTTGCCACCGTTGAGCTGCTTGAGCTCGGACAGGAAGGCGGCCTCCGTCGGCCCCAGCGCCTCGGTGAGGATCACATCGGGCTTGGCGTTGACGATCTGCGCCGCCTCGGTCCGGAACGTGTTCGCGCTCAGGTCAAGCGTTTCGTTGGCGACCAGGGACATGCCTGCAGTCTTGATCGCCGCGATCGCCGGCTTTATGAACGTCTGCGAACCGATGTCGTTGCCGAATGCCAGCGCGATCCGCTTGTAGCCGTGCTGCTTGGCGATCGCGACCATCGCGTAGGACTCCGACAGATCCGGTGGAACCAGGCGGTAGAAGTACGGGAATTTGACGTGATCGAACTCAGACTGGCCGGTCATGCAGAACGAGATCGTCTTGTTGGCCGTGAAGATCGGCACCACCGACGCGGCTTCGTCTGACGTGCAGCCGATCACCAGGGCGAGATTCGAGGTCGAGGCGTACATCTGACGCACAGCGGGCACGGCGTCGGCCGGGTCGCCCCTGGTGTCGACCGACTTGCACGCCAGCTTGTGTCCGAGCACCCCTCCGGCAAGGTTGATCGCGTTCGTCGCGGCGTCGCAGGAGACCAGATATGTGGGGCCGAGCGCCGCATCGGTGCCGGTGAACGGCGCCACGTCGGCTACGGCGAGCGTCGCGCCCTTGGACGCCGAGCTGCCGCCGCCACCTCCGCTGGAGCTGCTTCCGCATCCCACGGCCACGAGGGCCAGAGCCGTCGCGCTCGCGGCGAATATCCGACTTCGACGCCGGGGCGCCGATCGTAGTCCAAGCATCTTGTCCCTCTCCTCTTTGGTGCTGGTGGGCTAAAAGCCAGGCTTCTGAGCGGCCGGTGGCACCCATGGCCAACCGCTCACGCTCGTTTTCTCCGCGACCACCCGGTTGGCGATCCTTCCTACACCCTCGATCTCGATCTCGAGCAGATCCCCCGGCTGCAGCCATACCGGGGGCTGCCGTGCGAAACCGACTCCGCCGGGCGTCCCGGTTGCAATCACGTCGCCAGGCTTCAGCGTGGTGAAGGACGACAGATACTCAATCGTCGCCGGGATGTTGAAGATCATCTGCGAGGTCCGCGCCGACTGCATGACCTCTCCGTTCAGTGTGGTCGTCAGCTGCACGTCGGAAACGTCGACTTCGTCTGCGGTGACGATCTCAGGGCCGATCGGCATCGTTGCGTCGAAGTTCTTGCCGGGCGTCCACTGACTGGCCGCGCGCTGCCATTCGCGCGCCGACCCGTCCATCAGCACCGTGTAGCCGGCAATCGCCGACAGGGCATCCCGTGCCCGGATGTAGCGGCCCCCCTTGCCGATCACCAGCGCCAGCTCCCCTTCGTAGTCAAAGCGCTCGCTCAGGGCAGGCTTGACAAGGTCTCCGTATGGTGGCGCGACTGACTCGGCGCCGCGGACGAACACCTCCGGCCAGGTCGTCGGAGGCCGGCCTCCTTCGAGCGCGTGTTCGAGGTAGTTGACACCAAAGCAGAGCACGCGCGACGGCGCCGGCATAACCGGCCCGTATTCGGCTTGTGAAAGCTCGCGCCCGGGCTGTTCTGAGGCGCGCCTGACGAGCGCAAGCGCACCCGAGCCGCCGCGCAGGACGGCGTTGATGTCAGACAGTCGCTCGTCCCCGGTCGCCGTCCCGACGTCAACGTAGCCGCTCGCTCCACGGACGTGCAGTCGCGCCCCGTCGGGCGTGATGACGGTGGCGAGTCTCACAGGGTAACTTCTCCTCTCTCCGACAAGCATCCAACCTTTGGTCCGATTTGTTGGATTGGTCGCACCGTACATTCAATCCTAATTTGAGTCAAGTTAACCATCGCAGCGAGGAGCGCTGAGCAGCAGATGGGTATGATTGGTTGAAAAGGTTGCAGACGACCGTGAAGTGCGCCGACGGTAGGCTGCAAAGTCGGGATTCACCCCATGGCGCTTTCCTCCTCGCCCGTCAAACCTCCGGCGTACAGCCACGAGTTGGCCGAACTGATCCTGTGCACTCGCGAACGACCTGAGTCGGGCGCAGGGGGTCGGTTACCAACCGAGCGCCAGCTCGCGTCGGACCTGGGCGTGACCAGGACGATGATCCGCCATGCGCTGGCCATCCTCGAGGCCGAGGGGCGCATCTCTCGCGAGGTCGGCCGCGGCACATTCCTGCGCGCGGCCAGCTCTCTCCACACCACGTCGCATGCCGACCGGGCTGGGGCCCGGGCGGACGAGGTCGGGCCCGCCGACGTGATGGCGGCCCGCCGGCTGATCGAGCCGCAGGTACTGCCGCTCGTCGTGGCCTGGGCGACCCAGCGGGACTTCGATGAGATGCGGCGCTGCCTTGAGGGCGGAGCAGTGGCTGAGAACGCCGCGGAGTTCGAGGTCTGGGACTTCGCCTTGCACCACGCGATCGTGGCCGCGAGCCGCAACCAGCTTCTGCTCAGCATTTATGCAGTGGTCGAGCGGGCGCGGGAGGGCGAGATCTGGGGATCACTGAAGCGGCGAAATGACTCACGTGAGCGGCGGATCGCTTATCAAGCCGAGCACGTTGAGCTGGTCGACGCGCTCAGCAAGCGGGAGCTCACCCGGGCGGTATCAGTGATGGAGGCGCATCTGGCGAGGGTGGAGGCGAACCTGCTCGGCGCCGGGCCGCAACGGCCCGATGGCTAGTGGTCGTTCCCGCAAATACGTTCTCATTCGAGCCGTACTTCCGGGGGACGACCACCGGCGCCTCACCTGAGTCTGCGGCTCGATGAGCCTGTTTCACGTCGTCGCCATCTTCGCTGCCGGTGTCGTGGCGGGGACGATCAACACGGTAGTGGGCAGCGGGACGCTGTTCACGTTTCCGGTGCTGCTGGCCTTCGGCTATGCGCCGGTGGTCGCCAACGTGTCCAACACGGTCGGCCTCGTGCCGGGCTCGGCCTCAGGCGCTGTGGGCTATCGGCGCGAACTGGGCGGCCAGGTCGCCCGGATCGTGCCCCTCGCGCTCGCCTCGCTGCTGGGCGGGATCACGGGCGCGGTGCTGCTGCTCAGCCTTCCCGCCTCGGCATTCAAGGCGATCGTGCCCGTGTTCATTGCGCTGGCGCTGGTGCTGATCGTCATCCAGCCACGTCTCTCCCGAATGCTGAACGCCCACCGGCCGCGGCCTCGCGAGCGGGCCGGTCCGCTCGCCACCGTAGCCGTGTTCGCCAGCGGCGTCTACGGCGGCTACTTCGGCGCGGCCCAGGGCATCCTGCTGCTCGCGATCCTCGGCCTGGCGCTCGAGGAGGAGTTGCAGCGAATCAACGCGGTCAAGGTCGTGCTGGCGGGGCTGGTCAACCTGGTGGCCGGGATCGTGTTCGTGTGCGTTGCGCACATCGCCTGGCTGCCGACAGTGTTGATCGCCGCCGGATCGATCCTCGGCGGGGTGCTCGGCGCTCACGGTGGACGGCGCTTGGCGCCCCGGGTGCTGCGCGGCCTGATCGTGGTCGTCGGGATCGCGGCGATCGTGCACCTGCTGGCCTGAGTCCTGGGGCGAAATATCGACTCAGGCCACGGGCGAATCAGGGCGCCGGCGCCGCGCGACGCGGGTTTACGGCGCCGGGCGGTGGCGGCCCG
>CALAQT010000527.1 GCA_937888775.1 uncultured Actinomycetes bacterium
CTCTTTCCCTACACGACGCTCTTCCGATCTGCCTGGCCGCGCGACGGTGCCTGGCCGCGCGGGGCGGTCGACGGGCGGCGGGTCAAGGTCGATGTGCCGCGGCCGGCGCGGTCCTCCTCGAGGGCGAGGTCACGCTTCATCTGCTCAAACTCGGCCGCCGACACGTTCTCGGCCTCAGGGGTGGTGAGACGGCCGGTGCGCCGGCGCGTGCGATCCCGGGCGGGATCGATGTCCGAGCCAACCGACGCGTAGGCGGCAACGCTGCCGTGCTCGGCCACGATCCGGTCGTGGCGATGGCGGTAGACCGACTCGCGCTCCTTCCAGTGCGTGAGCACCGGCGAGGCGATGAAGATCGACGAGTACGCGCCCGAGGCGACACCGATCATCAACGCGAAGGCGAAGTCCTGCAGCGTCGCGCCGCCGAACAGCAGCAGGGCGATGATCGGCATCAGCGTGCAGGCGGTGGTCGCGATCGACCGCGTCAGCACCTCGCTCATCGAGCGGTTCACGATCTGTGAGAAGGCGGCGCGTGGCATCCGCGGGATGTTCTCGCGCACACGGTCGAACACGATGATCGTGTCGTACAGCGAGTAACCCAAGATGGTCAAGAGCGCCGCGACCGTCGACGTCGTCACCTCCCGGCCGGTGAGCGAGTACACGCCCGCCGTGATCAGCAGATCGTGCATCAGGGCGATCAGCACCGGCACCGCGAACTTCCACTGGAAGCGCAGCGCCACGTAGGCCGAGATGACCAGCAGCGACGCGATGATCGCGATCACCGCACTGTTGGCGACTTGTCGGCCGAACGTCGGGCCGACGGACGTGACGCTCACCGAGCCGGTGCGGATCCCGTAGCGGCTCTGTAAGGCGTCGCGGACGTGTGCGCCGACGGCCGGACCGCTTGTGAAGGAGATCTGAAAGGTGTCACCCGTTCGGCCGACCTGCTGAACGGTCGTATTTCTCGCTCCAGCTGCTGTAGCGACGCCAACAATCTGGGACTGTGTGGCGGCCCGGTCCAGGCTCGTGGTGATCCGGGTGCCGGAGGTGAAGTCGATGCCGAGGTTCAGCCCCCGTCCGCCGATGGCCAGCGCGCCGATCAGCAGGATCACGCCCGACATCGAGAAGAAGTACCTCGACGCGCCCATGAAGTCAAAGCGCCACACCCGCGGCGTGTCACCGACCCCGAGCGCCGACCGGCGCCCGATCGTGCGCGAGTCGCCCATCGACATCAGGATCGCCTGGGTCGCCAGGACCGCCGTGAACAGCGACACGATCGTGCCGATCCCAAGCACGAAGGCAAAGCCCTGAACCTCGGCGGTGGCCAGCACGAACAGGATGAACGCGGTCATGATCGTGACCACGTTGGCGTCGATGATCGCCGTCAGCCCCTTCCTGTAACCGGTCGCGATACCGCTGCGGATCGAGCGCCCGGCGCGGATCTCCTCCTTGACACGTTCGAAGATCACGATGTTCGCGTCCGCGGCCACGCCGATCGTCAGGATCAGGCCCGCGATCCCCGGCAGCGTCAAGGTGATCGGGATCAGCTTGATCAGCGCGTAGAAATACAGCGAGTACGTGATCAGCGCGGCGACCGCGATCAGGCCCAGCACCCGGTAAGAGAGCATCAGGAAGATCGCCACCACGAGCAGACCGATCGCCCCCGCGACCAGGCCCTGGTGCAGGGACTGCTTGCCGAGCGTCGCCGACACCTGGGACTCGGAGATCAGCTTGAGGTTGATCGGCAGCGCCCCCAGCCGCAGCTGGGTAGCGAGATCCTGCGCGGACTGAGTCGTGAAGCCGCCGGTGATCTCGCTGCTGCTGCTGCTGTTCAGCCCGTCGGGGTACTGGTTAAAGTCGATCTGCGGGACGGTCAGCAGCTGGTTATCCAGCGTGGTGGCGAAATGCTGGTAGAGCTTTGTCGCGCCGACGCTGACGCGCGCGCCGCGGTGAGCGATCGTTGCGGTCACCTTCCCGAACTGTTGGGTGCCGCGTGCGTCGAGGCCGAACTGCACGTCGGGCTGGCCGCTGGCGTCGGTCGACGCCTGCGGATTGATCACGTCAGCCCCGCTGAGCGCAACACGATCGCGCAGCACGAAATACTGCGAACCACGGCTACCGAACGGTCCTTGTCGCGGCGCGGTCGGATCAGCGGCCCGGATCACGACCCATCCCTGCGGCACTCGGAACTCCTCGTTGCCGCTGAGCGACACGCCGGCCGGGAGCGCTGACTGCAGGGCTCGCTGTGAGCCGACTTTGCGACCGCCGGCCAGGTAGCAGTGCTCACCCGAGGAAGACGTGGTGTGCTCATCAGCCGCGATCGCCGTGCACGCTGGACTGCCTGGCGCCCCGAACAAGTAGTACTCAGGCCCCAGCCGCGACAGCGTTCGGGCATACGGTGCTGGGGACTGACGGGCAGCGAGCCGCACAGCGTCAAACAGGGGAAGGCTTCCCGCGCCCGGTGCCCCGGGTCCGCTGCCGGCGCCCTGGCTGAGTGTCAGCGCCGTGGCGTCTTGGGCTAGCAGCTGGGATGCGGTGGCCTGTCCGTTCGGGGTCAGGGCGTTGGCTTCCCAGTCATAGAAGTACAACCGGGCGGTGCTGCCGACCTGCCGTTCGGCTTGGGTCACGTTGCGTACGTTGGGCAGGCCGACGGAGATCTCGTTGCCGGCCTGGGTTTGGATCTCGGGCTGGGATACCCCGAGCTGGTCGACGCGGGACCGCATGATCTGCACGGCGAGATCAAGCGCAGCCGGGGTCACCCGCGGAGTCTGGGGACTGGGCTGACCCTCATAGATGAGTTGCACGCCTCCCCTGAGATCGAGGCCGAGCACCGTCGGCCGGATGGCGATCACCGCCAGCGACGACGCGATCAGACCGATGACGAGGGCGAGCACAAATCGATGACGACTGCGATCACTCATGTGCGCGCCCTCGCGGGTCAATGCTGCACGGCGTGGGAGGACCGCCCGGCCGACGGCCCGGTGCAAAGACGCTCATCTGAAACCGTGGTCAGCCGGTCGCGCCAGCGAAGGCAGGAGCGCCCCGCGCCCCGCGAACACAAACGGGAGCTGGAATCAGCGCATCCAACTCGCCACCGTCAGGCAGGGCGGTCGCCCCTAGCAATCGCCGCGGCAAAGTGACGCCAGCGGGCGGCAGCTGGCGGCGATCAATCCGGTCACGCCGCGCAGCCACCCGGGGGCCGCGCAAATGAACCCCTCTCGTCCCGACAGGCGGCAGCTTGGTCTGGACGGGACCCGCCGAAGCAAGACAGTCGGTGCTGACCTCAGAGACGCCCGCGACTCCAAGCAACGCCAATGGGCCGCCGATCCCGTTCGAGGTCGTGCTCATCCGGATCGTGACCAGCCGTCCCTTCCCCCTCATGGCTGGGGCATCGGGTGCGGCCGTGCTCGCGCCCAACGACACGACGAGCGCGGCGATCAGACCACCGAACGTTCCCACCCCGAATCCTCCGAGCCGGTCGGCGCCACCTGAGCGCCACCCACCAGCTCGACGCCGCCCGTCATGCCACCGGTCGGGTTGGATGCTGGCGGCCGAGCGAACACCCGATCTCCCAACGTCGTCGGCAGGCGCTCGCGATGACCCGTCCGCCGCTGCGGGATACAGGGCCGCCGCCTGCTTGACCAGCTGACGTTCGATGCGCTCAAAGTAATCGCTCATCTTTGCGTCGCCCCGAGTTGACGACGAAGCCGAGACAACCCTCGGCTCACGTGCTGGCGGACAACCATTTCCGAACACCGCAGCTCAGCCGCGATCTCCGAGTAATCGCGCTCCTCGACGATCCGTGCCCGCACAGCCATACGCTGGCGCTCGGGCAGACCGTCGAGCAAAACAAGAACCTCCGTATCGGCTCCCAATTCCTCGACGCGCTGGAGATCCTCATCATCCAGAACCTCGGGCTCGAAACTCAGGCGGCGTCGCGCGCGATCCTCCACCTGGCCACGCCGCCGGCTCTCACGCAACTTATTCTGCGCGATCCCACACACCCACGGCCACGCCGAATCAGCCTCCGCGCCCTCAAAGCGACCGGCCGACAGCAACACCGCCGCGAACACCTCAGTCGTGAGATCCGCAGCGACCTCCGGATCACGCGTCATCCGCATCAGCAACCCCGCGACCCTCGGCAGATAGCGCTGGTAGAAGACCGCGAACGCATCGCTCTCCCCAGCCACAGTCCCGCTGAGCAGATCCCCGTCAGAGCGTTGTTCCGGATTGCGCGTCACTAGACAGATATTTGCGCCAGCCGCGTCGCTTGTGACAGCAGAGCGCAAATGCTGCCTCAAACCGGACGTTACAGGGCCCGGAGAACTTCCATCAGAGCGTCACACACCGACAGCGCGCGCTGGCGTCCGCGCGAGCGCGAGCAACGCGCGGCGCGAGAACGCCATGCGAATGGCCGCCGTGTCAATTAGTGGATAGCGGTGCTTCGCTTTCGAGTACATCGAAGGACCACAGCTCGCTCGCGGTCCCGACCGGCCCGTCCGTTCGATGCTGCGCGTGGCCGGCGGCAAAGTCCGGGCTTGAAACCCACAACCGAAAATCCTCCTCCGAGCGCCAGCGAGTAAGCACAAGACAGGTCTCGCGGTCGTCATTTGGTCGCAGCAGCTCAAAGCCCTCAAAGCCGGGCGCAGCAGAAACTCGACCGGCTCGCGAAGCGAAGCGCCGTTCAAAGTCATCGAAGCGCTCCCGCGGAACCGTGATTGCGTTGATCTTGACGACGCTCACACCCCGATCCTACGCCAGGCCGGCACATCCAAGCCCGCGCAGTGAGCGTCTCACCAGCCTAGGATCACCGAACAGGCACGGGGGGCGGACTCGTGGCTGGATCCCGCCGAGAGGAGCGGCCGCCCGTGGTCGCCTCGGATGGCTCCCTCAGGGGCGAAGCGGTCACGAGACGGTTACACGGGAGCCGACGGCTGGTGCGACGCTGTGCGACGCGTTGGACCCGACAAGCTGTCATGACAAGGAAACGCCGTGAAGATCATTAATGGCGCTCGTCCGGCAGCCGTTGTGGCGCTTCTGATCGTTGCAGCGGCGCTCGGCGTCGCGGCCTGTGGAGGCTCGTCTTCCGGCGCAGGCGCCCCCGGCAGCCGCGTCGCGTATTACCGCAGCTGCCTGGAGAAGTACGGCGTGACCTTTCGCGCAGGTGACACCCTGGCATCCCGCATCTCGCAGGAGGCGACGTCCGCGCCGGTGATGAAGGACTGCCTCGACGCGACTTTGCGACAACCGTTGTCACAGACAACGATCAAGCTCCTCACCGCGTATGTCTCCTGCGTATCGAAGCACGGCTACAACCTGCCGACACCGAACACTTCCGGCAACGGGCCGGTGTTCCCGCCCGGTACAGGCCGGATCCGCAAGTACCGGGCGGCTGCGACGAACTGCGTCCCGATCGAACGCGCAGAGCTCCGCAGCATGTACGGCACGGCCTGAGGCGACGGCCTAGTGGGGCCTGGCGTACCCGGCGCGGCCGACTCTGCGTCGCACATCGGATCCACCACCGCACGCAGCGGGCGGTCAACAGCGAGAGCCAATCCTCAGCGGCGACCGTGAGGGCCGCCGTCGCATATGAGGTGTTCGCACCTTTCTCGCAGTCACGGGGGCTATACGAACAACGCAATCATGCAGATCCGCCGCACCCGCGCCAACACGAAGGCAGGGCGAAGTTTCGACTGCGGCACGAGACCCGCAACTCGCAAATCTCGGGTCTGTACAACCTCGAATAGCGAGAACCTCTCGGACGTGGCATTCTGGCTACCGAACGTGCTGGATCGACTCCGAGAGCAAAAAGAGAGTCAGCGGGGCCGCACACCTTGCGGTCCTCCCGCCCAGTAGTTGGGCGGGAGGATGTGTGCGTGAACGGAACCGAGAGGACTGTCAGCCGGCCTCGACCTCCAACTCGTCGCCGAGGTTCAGCTCGTCGAGGTCTGAAGGGGCCCTATGGCCGTGGAGGTCGACGGTGGTCTCCAGGCCCTCATCGACGACGAATGCATCCCTGTTGAGCGCCACGAGCGCGGGCGAGAGCATCGGTCGCATGAGCTCCCATACGGCGGCGCGCAGCGCGCCTTCGCCGCCGGGCAGGGCGTCGCGGAGCTTGCGCGCCATGCTCTCTGTGCCGAGCGCTTTGGTGCGAGTCACGCCGGCCGGGTCGAGGACAAAGGCGGCTGCCCAACGGGCGATGAGCTGGGCAATGCCTCGGAGCGGGTCGGGATCGGCGAGCGCGCGCTCGAGCTCGGCGTCGACAATTGTGTCGAGCTGGCGCGGTTCGTGGCGGCC
Source organism: uncultured Actinomycetes bacterium (assembly GCA_937888775.1). Next base: position 6,295 of record CALAQT010000527.1, read on the forward strand.
GGTGTCGCCTACGGGCTGCTGGCGTTCGGGGTCGGTCCAGCCCGCGCCGTAGGCGATCAGCTCGCGGTACTGGCGGACGAGGAGTCGGCACACGATCTCGGTGAGTGCTCGGAGCTGGGCGTCCGTGGGGTCGATCAGGCCGGCGCGGATGTCGTGCCCGAGTCCGAGGTTGCTCCGCGTCGCCTCGGCGTGCCGGGCCCGGGCCTGCGCCCGGCGCTGCTCGTCCTCTGCTGCCGCGTCGCGGAGCTCGTCGTCGTCGATGCGGGCGCCGGCGAAGTACGCCTCCTCGCGCGCTGGTGCGGTCTCGACTTCGCGGAGTTGCTCGTGTACGAGGTCGAGCATGAAGGCGGGGTCGACGACCCAGATCCCGGCGGCAAAGTCGCGTCCGCGCTCGTGCACGAACGCGTACCGGCCGTTGCGGGCGCGGTCGCGCACATCGCCGGTGATGCGGAGCTTGAGCGCCCTGCTCTTGGCGCGGGCGGCGAGCGTGTCGAGCTCGGCGTCGAGGCGCTCGAGCTCGCAGCCCAGGATCGCGGCGAGCTGGCGTTGCCCGTCGGCGGTGAGGTGGGCGCGGGCGTGATCGATCTGCTCTGCGGAGTCGAGCATCGCTCCGTCGTCGATCCGCACGGCGTAGGTGTGCTCGTCTTCGACGACGGTGCGGTGGACAAACGCCCCGAGGTCCTGCAGAGCCTTGTCGTGCAGGTCGGTGCTGGTGATCCGCTTTGCGACCGCCTCGGTGAGCTGCGGGGCGATGTCGTGCATGTCGGCGAGCCGGTTGGCCATCGTCACCGAGACCTGCCCGCCGGTCGGGCGCTCGGCGACGCGGGTGCGGATCGGATCGGGGAGCGCGAGCTGGCGGCGGAGGTTGTGGGCGCGCTTGGACGAGATGCCGAGGTCGGCGCAGACGGCGGCGATTCGGTCGGGCTCGGGGAGTCCGGCGCGGGCTTCCCAGCAGTCGCGCAGCTGCTCCTGCTGGTCGACCAGGGACAGGCTCTCGCGCTGGTTGGCCTGCGCTTGGATGCGGCGGATCTCGTCTGCGCCCGGCTCATGATCGAGCAGCAGGACGATCAGGCTCTGCACCGGCGCCAGGCCCTCGTAGCCCTCGGCGCCCGCGAGCTCGCCGCTCGCCCGGGCCGCGAGCAGCCGGCGCTGGCCGTCGTAGATCACGGTCCTGGGGTGGCCCACGTCGGGTCGGTGGCCGATGCACGGCACGAGCTGGCCGGTGCGCATCAGCATCCCGGCGAGTCGCTCGATGCCCTCACGGGAGATCTCTCGCCGCGCGTTGCGAGCGAGTTCGAGCGAGTCGAGCTCGACGCGCTCGATGCTGCCCTCGACCGGAGCCTTCGCGACGGTGGTGACGTCGAACAGGGCGGGGCAGGGCAGCAGAGCAGGGTTCGGTGTCTGCATCAGATTGCTTCCTTTCGGGAGAGGGTTGGGTCAGCGGCCGCGCGGGCGGCGTTGGCGGGCCGTCAGGGCGGCCACCGTGTCGGCCGCGATGTGGTCGAGCGCCTGCGCTGGGTCGGTGATCACGACGATCCGGTCGCACTCGACCGACAGCGGCGCCATCCCGATGCTGAGATGGATCGTCGGGACCCCGAGCCCGGCGAGCTCGCGGATCCGCTCGACGCCTGCGCGGGTGTCCGCCCAGCCGCCGTCTGAGAGGACGTAGACGAATCGTGGGCGACGCGGGTTGGTCATCTCGAGCTCGTCGGACACGAGCTCGATCGCGTCGCCGGCGAACGCGGTGCCGCCGCCGGTGCGGATCCCGGGAACGAGCGCTAGCGGTCGGGTGCCGTCGGCGAGCAGCGCGGCGCTGTTGCCGAATAGAGCGGTCGCGCACCGGCCGCCGATCTGGCGTAGCCCGTCGGTGAGGATCCACGCGATCGGACCGAGCGCGTACTCGTAGCCGGCCATCGACCCGGAGGTGTCGATGATCAGCCCGACGTGCGGCTCCTGAATCGGCGCGGCGACCTGTCGGGTGACACGCCACGGATGCGTGGTCACCGGCCGCCCGGCGGCCTGCTCGCCACGACCGCGAGCGTACGCGCGTCCGTCGAACCGCCCGCCCGGGGTGCGCTTGTCGATCTGCCGCGTCCCCTGCGTGATCGCCCGGCGCAGGCGGGTGGCGTACCGGCGGGCGTGCTGCACCTCGTCTGGGTACGGCGGGCGGTCGACGCCACGGTCGGGCAGCCGGCCGGTCGGCAGCCCGGTCCCGCGCCCGCGGCCAAGCTCGCTCGAACGTTCGCCGCCGGCGGCGTTCTCGAGTACCTGCCCGAGGTCGATGTCCTCGTCGAGCTGTTTCAGCTGTCCGGCGCGGGCGGTCGCGATCGCCTGCTCGAGCGCGTCGGCGAGCGACCCCGCGGCTGCTCCGCCGCCGGCCTGAGATCGGAAGAGCGTCGTGTAGGGAAAGA
>CALAQT010000528.1 GCA_937888775.1 uncultured Actinomycetes bacterium
GCTGCGCGCCCGGCTGCGCGCCGCGCTGGACGAGGGCCAGCGCCAGCGCGAGGAGATCGCCCGGCTGCGCGACGAGCTCGCGCTCGCGCACGGCCGCGTCCGCGAGCTAGAGCTCGACCGACGCCTGCGCCGCACGTGATCTCCGCGGCGTCTTCCCCGGCGCGTGCGCCGCACAGCCCGTCGATGCTGGAGGCGGTCCTGGAGCGGATCACCTACGCCAACGAGGAGACCGGCTACACGATCGCCCGGGTCGCGACCGAGCGGACCGGGCCGGATCTGCTGACGGTCGTCGGGCCGTTGCTGGGCGCCCAGATCGGGGAAAGCCTGCGGTTGACCGGGCGGTGGAGCAGTCATCCCAAATACGGCAAGCAGTTCCAGGTGGACTCATACACGACGGTGCTGCCGGCGACGATTCAGGGGATCCGCCGCTACCTGGGGTCCGGGCTGATCAAGGGGATCGGGCCGATGATGGCCGAGCGGATGGTGGCCCATTTCGGGACCGACATCCTGACCATCATCGAACAGCAGCCCGAGCGGCTGATCGAGGTGCACGGGCTGGGACCCAAACGGACCCAGCGGATCGCCGACGCATGGGAGGAGCAGAAGGCGATCAAGGAAGTCATGGTGTTCCTGGCCGGCGTCGGGGTATCCACGTCGCTGGCGGTGCGGATCTACAAGCGTTACCGCGAGGACTCGATCGCCGTGGTGCGCTCAGAGCCCTACCGGCTGGCCTCAGAGGTGTGGGGGATCGGCTTTAAGACCGCCGACACGATCGCCCAAGCGGTCGGGATCCCCCACGACTCCCCGCAGCGGATCAAGGCCGGGCTGCAATACACCCTCTCCCAAGCCGCTGATAACGGGCACTGCTATCTCCCCGAGCCTGACTTGGTCCGCGAGGCCGCCAAGATCCTGGAGGTCGACCGGGAGCTGATCGACCCCTGCCTGGACGAGCTCGTCACCGACGACGGTGTCGTCCGTGAACGTGTCCCCGACAGCGGCGATCCCGCCGCCGCCGGCACGATCGCGGCGGTGTATCTGGTGCCGTTTCACCGCGCCGAGGGCTCCCTCGCGGGCGGACTGGTGGACCTGCTGTGCTCGCGCGAGGAGCGGCTGCCCGCGTTCGCAGACGTGGACTGGCCCACGGCGCTGGGCTGGCTGCAGGCCCGGACCGGTCAGGACCTCGCCGCCGGACAGGTCGACGCGGTCAAGCTCGCGCTCACCAGCAAGGTCGCGGTGCTGACCGGCGGGCCGGGCTGCGGCAAGAGCTTCACCGTCCGCTCAGTCGTCACGCTCGCGACCGCCAAGCAGGCCACCGTGATCCTGGTCGCGCCCACCGGCCGGGCCGCCAAACGGCTGGCCGAGCTGACCGGCCACGACGCCTGCACCGTTCACCGGCTGCTGGAACTGCAGCCCGGCGGCGACGCCAGATACGACCGCGACCACCCCCTCGACGCCGACCTGATCGTGGTCGACGAGGCCTCGATGATGGACGTCATCCTGGCCAACAAGCTCATCAAGGCCATCCCGAGCGGGGCGCATCTGCTGCTCGTCGGCGACGTCGACCAGCTCCCGTCCGTCGGCGCCGGCGAAGTCCTGCGCGACCTGCTCGCCGCCGGCACCATCCCACGGGTTCGCCTCACCCAGATCTTCCGCCAAGCCCAACAGTCCGGCATCGTCGTCAACGCGCACCGCATCAACCACGGCCAGCCCCCGCAGCTCACCGGCTTTCGCGACTTCTACTGGTTTAGCTGCGACCCCGCCGAGGACTCCGGCCTGCACCCAGCCGAGGAGACAGCCAAACTCGTCGTGGACATCGTCGCCCACCGCATCCCCGCCAAATTCGGGCTTGACCCGGTCCGCGACATCCAGGTGCTCGCCCCGATGCACCGCGGGCCCGCCGGCGCCGGCAACCTCAACAGCCTCCTGCAAGACGCCCTCATCCCCGAACGCGACGGGACACCCGAGAAGCGCTACGGCGGACGCGTGTTCCGCGTCGGAGACAAGGTCACCCAGCTGCGCAACAACTACAACAAAGGCCACGCCGGGATCTTCAACGGCACGATCGGAGTCGTCACCAGCCTCTCGCTCCAAGAACAGACCCTCACCATCCTCACCGACGAAGACGAGCAGGTCGACTACGACTTCGCCGAACTCGACGAGCTCGCCCACGCCTACGCCGTCACCATCCACCGCTCCCAAGGCAGCGAATACCCCGCCGTCGTCATACCACTCACGACCTCGTCCTGGATGATGCTGCAACGCAACCTGCTCTACACCGGCGTCACCCGCGCCAAGCAACTCATCGTCCTCGCCGGATCGCGCCGCGCACTCGCCCAAGCCGTCCGCACCCCCGGAGCCGGCCGCCGCCACACCGCCCTCACCCACCGGCTCCATCCCGCCCACTGAATCGCCTCATTTGCATGTCAACGACAGCAATCGCCAGTACTGCCGCGTCGTTGACACCAACGGGGGGACTTAAAGGGTGTTATGCCGTTATCGGCATAACGGGTCTTACGGCACACCCGATCACTAGGCGACGCCGAAGGGGGCTCCATCAGCTAGGGCTGTCCCGCTGCGGCGCTTGTGGGCCAGACGTTGATCTCGTCGAAGGAGATCTTTTGCTTTAGACGATTCCCGCGGTTCCATCCCCAGAGTCCATCATTGTGTAGTCGGCCGACCACGATGCCGGGGGCGATACCTATCTCCTCGGCGGGCGCGTGACCGCGATCGCGGTGTCCAGGCGCGGCAGCGCAGGCGCTGGTCGGCCATTTCCTGGCGGATCGCCGCGGCCTTTGAGCCGAGTCCGGGAACCCGGTCGATCACGTCCATCACGAGATGGAAGCGATCGAGGTCGTTGAGCATCACCATGTCAAACGGCGTCGTCGTGGTGCCTTCCTGTTTGTAGCCGTGGACGTGGAGGTTGGCGTGGTTGTGGCGGCGGTAGGTCAGCCGGTGGCTCAGCGAGGGGTAGCCGTGGGGGATCAGGCCGTGATCCTCACCACCGCCCCGCGCGGCAGCCGTCCTGCTCGCCGCCTACTAGGACGTGTGTTCGGCCGGTTCGTCGTGGGTCTGCGCTTGCGCGACGATGAGCAGCGCGTGGCCATCATGGAGCTCGGCCAGCAGCTGATCGACGTGGGCGCGATCGAGCGCGACCGGCCGTAGAAGCTGCCTGACGGTGCGACGGTCGAGGATGCGTGAGATCTCGTGGCCATGATCGAGGGTCACGACGAGATCGTCATCGGTCTCGGCGAACGAGCCTTTGGGCTGGTCGGGTTTGTTGACAAAGCTCCCCCTCGCCTCGCGGCGTTGGCGGGGCTGCCCGCCGAATGTCCCGATCAGCGTCGTGGGACCGATCTCTCCGGCGAACGTGCCGACCGGCTCGCGGCGGATGTCCCGCACCTGCCGACCGATCAGGAGGTGCACGTGCTCGGGTGGCGTGCCGGCAGCCAGCAGCTTCTCAAAAGCTTCGTGACCCGCGCTCGGACTGGGATAGGTCTCACACGTGTGCAACGTCGCCCACCGCGATACTGACGAGGCGTGCGCTCTTTGCTGGGTTGTAGACATAGCCAGGTCCTTGTCTCCTTTGTTGGATGCGCTCAGTCTTCGCATAGCACGTATCTAACGGCGACGCAACTGCAGTGAATGCGGAACCGCTCTGGGGATAACTACGTATGGCTGCGGGTCCAGGCGGACGGTGTCTTGTGCGCCCGGCGGCACTCTTTTGCCAGGAATCCAGAGCGCTGCTCGCGCGCGCGACACCGGCGGCGCGCGCGATCTGACGGCTCAGGAGCGGTGGTGGGCTTGGAGCGCGGCGATGAGCGCCAAGCGTGCTTGTTCGACGACCGCAGCCGGGCTCTGCGGCGCGAGCTGGGCTTCGGCGGCGGCGATCGTGGCGGTGAGCGGCCGGTCGTGGAAGACCTCGGCGACCCAGTGAGAGAAGTCGTGGTTGGGGCAGTGGTGGCGCAGCACCCCCGCCTCGCAGGAGGCGAGCTCGGCTTGCAGCTCGGCGAGGCTGGCGGCGATCGCCCCGGTCGGGGTGTCGGGCTCGGTTCGGAAGTAGAACCGGCGGGCGGGATCGACACCGACCTGGTCGTACTTGTGCTCATGGCGCAGATGCGGAGTGCTGCGAGGACCCACGGTGAACAGCCGGGCCTGGCCAGGCCGTGCTCGCCAGGCGAGCACCGCCCGGCCGGTCGGCCCGCTCCGGAGCTGCGCGATCTGCGCGCGGGGCGCGCCGGCCACTGCGGCGGCGAGCTCAACGACACGAGGGGCGGGGTCGGGTGAGCAGAGAGCGATCACGACGTCCAGGGAAGCGAGGACATCGGGCGCCAGCTCCTCTGGTCGCCAGGTGACGAGCAGGTAGCCCTTGGCGGAGGGGTCGAACACGCTCAGCGCGGTTCCGGTCGGGCCCAGGGGGCCCGTGCGCTTCGTCGAGGACCACCCACTGCGGGAGACCCGTCTGGGCCCGCACGCAAGCCCCGGAGCAAGACGTCGAGTGGGGATAGGTTGGCAGGATTCCTCGCAGGCCTCCGGCGGTGTTGTTTGGCGTCGTCGGGGCGGGCACGATCAGGACTGGCCGGTCGGCGATCCGTAGGAGCTTGTGCGGGACGGATCCGAGGATCGTTCTCAGCTTTCCGCCGCTGCCAGCGCCGATCATGATCGCGTCGGCGTTGCGTGTTTTGGCGACGTTGTTGATCGCGTCGGCGGGGGGTCCGCCCAGCAGCTCGTCCACGTAGCCAGTGTGCGGGAGCTGGTCGCGATGTTCGTGCAGCAGCTCGCCGAGGATGCTCGAGCCGTGTCTGCGTGCGTTGCCCACGCGACGATCGAAATTCGGGGCGCCGATGTATCCCGGCGGCATCCGGTAGGCGTAGACGACGAACACTTGGCCGTGGTCTCCGGCGCGTCGCGCGGCCTCGATGACGGCGCCGCGCGCCGCGCTCGAGCCGTCGTAGCCGACGACGATCGTCTGGCCGCACGGAGCCTGCGGCTCGCGGCGATGCTCGACCGACCGTGCGTTGGCGGCGTTCCCTGAACCCCGGCGAGCTCGGGCAGGGTCAGGAGCCAGCTGCGGATGGCTCTCGCGGCGATCCGTGTGTGGCGCATGCCGCGAAGTGGTGCGTGTATCCCGGTCCGCGACAGCGGATGGCTGCTCGTCAGTCTTCTCAACCGCGTGCGGTACGGGACGCGCGAAGCTCTCTACCGCCACTGGCTCGCGATTCGCGTTTTCTGTTCTGGTCGTTTGCATATGACAGTTGTTACGCATCCAACCGGTCCGCGCCACCTTGGCCGGCAGAATCCTGACGGCTCTGCTGCGACCGCGGCCCTCTGCCGGCCGATGACGTCGCGGCCGCTCGCCTCGACAAGGAGATCGCCCGTCGGGTACCGCGACACGACGGCCATCGTACATTCTGCGCGATCCGGTCAAGCACATCGCGGCGGCGGTTCCGCTGGAGGGGGACTCGCGGGGACTCGAGCGGGTTGGGGGCGTCTCCTCGCGAACGATTCGTCTGCCGAGCGCACGTCCCGACTCGGACACCGCGGACTGTCAACGGCGACGCTCGTGTCCTGGGACTGCGGGTTTGGATTCCGCATCCGTCAGAAGCCCGACGGTCGCTCTTGTGTCTGACGAGGGGCAGGCAGATAGTGGCGTGAATGGTTGTGACTGCAATGAAGGGAGTTCCAATGAGAGCGGATACGCGACAAGCCGGGCAGGGTCATGACGGTGGCCGAGGGCGGGCGAAGCGGGCCAGGCGTGGTCGGGGCGCGGTCGCGCGCCACGACGAGGCGGTGATCGAGGCCGAGGTGAGGCGCCTAGCGAACACGATGCGGCCGTATGGGGTGCTGCGCCGGGACGCGTTGGAGCGCGCTGCGGGGGCCGCGGGATGGCACCAAGGGGGCTTTGATGCCGCGCTCCGGGCAGCGGTGAGGACCGGGGCGTTCAAGCAGCTGCCAGCCGGCTTCTACCGCGATGCCGACCGCGCTACAAGCGCGTGTTGAGCGCGAGAGCGAAGGCCAGGTCACGACGCGAGATCCTCACGATCTGCTGCAGCACTCCTGACTGGCCTCTCGCATCAAGCTGCGGGAGGGTGTCCGCTTCCGCGCAGCGGCCCTACGTCGCTGGCGATTCGGAGGCTGCTGGCGGGCTGTGGCGCGCGTCTGGATCCTCAGGTTCGCGAATCGTGAGCGTCTCCAGCTCCAGTAGCTCCCCTGGCGGCTCTCCGGATAGCAGCCAGCCGTCATCGACGGGGCGTAGGAGTCCGCGTTGGGCGAGCTCGGACAGGGCGCTGGAGACGGTTGGGCGGCGCGCGGCGACGAGGTCGGCAAGGACCTGGTGGGTGAGGCGTAACGGCACGAGCGTCCCGTCGCTGCGTACCCGGCCCCAGCGGTCCGCGAGATGCCAGAACAGCATGTGCAGGCGGACATCGACACGCGGCTGGTGCACGATCGCCATGTTCACGGCGAGGTTGGGCGAGCGTTCAAGCGCTCGAGCGACGAGCTGGCCGGTCAGCTCGGGATAGCGCGCGAACCGCTGCGCGACGAGCGCGTCGAGGACCGCGACCCCGGTGGGCGCCAGTACGCGCCAGCCGGTCGTGCCCGCCGGCAAGAGGGTTAGCTTGCTGTGTGAAGCGATCGTGTCTACGCGACAATCTCAGCTGGGCATGTTTGAGGCGCTGTTTGAGCGGGAGGCGGAGCTCGTGTCGTTGGCGGGCACGGTGGAGGCTGCCTTGGGTGGCAGTGGCGGTTGTGCGTGTGTGGAGGGGCCGCCTGGGATTGGCAAGAGCTCTCTGCTCACCGCGGCATCGAGGCTTGGGCGTGAGCGGGGCATGCGGGTGCTGGACGCGCGGGGGGGTGAGCTGGAGCGCGAGTTCCCGTTCGGGGTTGTGCGTCAGCTGTTCGAGTCGGTTGTCGTTGGGCTCGACGATGCGGCGCGGGAGCGGGTTGTCGATGCGGCGGCGGCGCTTGCCGCGCCGGCCCTCGGCTTTGAGCTGTCAGAGCGTGGCGGGATGCGGATTTCGGATCCTGCGTCTGCCACGCTGCATGGCCTCTATTGGCTGACGTCGAACCTGTCGGCGGATCGTCCGTTGCTCGTGGTCGTGGATGATGCCCACTGGGCGGATGGCGCCTCGTTGCAGTTCCTGGTGTACCTAGCGCGGCGGCTGGAGGGGCTTTCGGTGGCGTTGATCGTTGCGATCCGAGAAGGCGGGCGGCGCGACTGGATCGCGCCGCTGGCAGAGCTGGCCTCGGCCACGTCTCGAAGCGTCGTGCGTCCCGGCGGGCTCAGTACGTCGGCGGTTGGACGGGTGCTCGAGCGAGTGAGCGGTGTGGCGCCTGATCCAGCTGCGATCGTCGCCGTGCATCGCGCCACGGGCGGTAACCCGTTTTTGGTGCGCGAGCTTGCCGGCGTGCTGGCCGCAGACGGGGTCCCGCTCGACAGCGATGTCTCAGAGCGCGTCGGCACGCTTGCCCCGCGGACGGTCGGCCGGTCGATCATGGTGCGGCTCGCGAGCCTTGACCCGGCCGCCGGACCGGTCTTGCGGTCGGTGGCGATCCTTGGTGAGCACGCGGAGCTGCCGCACGTGGCAGCGCTTGCTGGCGTTGACCAGCGCACGGCGGCTGAGGCTGCGGGTCAGCTCGTTCGAGTTGGACTGTTGCGCGACGGGCTGCCGTTGGCGTTCGCGCACCCGGTTCTGCGCTCGACCGTCTATGCAGACGTGTCGGCCGCCGAGCGCGCGGAGCTCCATGCCCGCGCGGCCAGGTTGCTGGCCAACAGCGGCGCTGAGCCGGACTTGGTAGCGGGTCAGCTGCTGCTTGCTGCGCCCGCGGGCGAGCAGCGTGTGGTTGGGAGGCTGCGGGCGGCAGCCGCCAGCGCTGTTGCTCGGGGCGCAGCCGAAACGGCGGTCGCGTACCTGCGCCGCGCGCTCGCCGAGCCTGTTGACGTCGATCAGCGGCCGGCTGTGCTGCACGAGCTGGGGCGCGCTGAGACGCTGATCCACGAGCCCGCCGCGGTCGAGCACCTGGAGCAGGCCCGGGCGCTGACGAGTGATTCCGTGGAGCGAGCCCGCTGCGCGCTCGATCTAGCAGGCAGCCTGCTCTACGTCGGCGAGTGGCCCGAGGTGCTGGATCTGCTGGCCGTGGCAACGGAGGAGCTCGGGGATCGCGACGAGTCGTTGCGGCTGCGCTTGACCGCGCTGCGGTTGGGGTTGGGGCATCATCCCAGCTATGCCGCACAGCTCGACCGGGAGCTGCCGGAATTCCTAGCGCTGGCTCGCAGCGAGAACCCTGATGCCAGGGCATTGCGCCTGTATCTCGCGCTGCTGTTAAGCGTGCGGATGAGCGACACCCAGCGGGTGGCGGATCTGGTAACCGCCGGGCTGGACGGAGGAGCCTTTGTGCGCGAGGAGGGTTCGGAGTCGCTGGCGGCAGCTAACGCGGTGCACGCGCTGGTGTATCTCGACCGGTTAGATGAAGCTCGGGCGACCGCCGAGGCGCTGCTCATCGATGCTCGGGCACGCGGGTCGGTGATGGGGTTCGTCAACGGGATCGGCACGCGCGCGTTGGCGTTCCTACGCGCCGGCGCGCTTGCCGACGCCGAGGCTGACGCGCGAGCTGCTGTCGCCCTGACGCGTGAGCACGGGATTTTCCTGGTCGAGCCGTTCGTGGTGGCGTATCTCGCCTGCGTGCTGCTCGAGCGTG
>CALAQT010000529.1 GCA_937888775.1 uncultured Actinomycetes bacterium
CGCGTCCAGCGCGTCCCGGAGACCGAGTCGCAGGGGCGGATCCACACCTCGACCGCCACAGTCGCGGTGCTGCCCGAGGCCGAGGACGTGGAAGTGGCGGTGGACGAGAACGACCTGCAGATCGACGTGTACCGCAGCTCGGGACCGGGTGGGCAGTCGGTCAACACGACCGACTCGGCGGTGCGGATCACACACAAGCCGACCGGGATCGTCGTATCGATGCAGGACGAGAAATCCCAGCTGCAGAACCGTGAGCGCGCCATGCGCGTCCTCCGCGCCCGCCTGTACGACCGTGCCCTGGCCGAGCAGCGGGCGTCGATCGACGCCAGGCGCCTGGCGCAGGTCGGTACCGGCGAGCGCGCGGAGAAGATCCGGACCTACAACTACGGCGAGAAGCGCGTCAAGGACCACCGCATCAACCTGCTGGTCCACAACTTCGACGCGATATTGATGGGAGAGCTCGACGAGCTCACCGACGCGCTGCAGGACGACGAAAAGCGCCGGCGCTTGGAGGAGCGGACGGGTGCCTGAGGCGACGCTAAGGGCCGTCTCGGTGGGCGGTGCGCTGGCCGAGGGGCGGGCAAGGCTGGAGCAGGCGGGCTGCGACACGCCGAGGCTGGACGCCGAGCTGCTGCTGGCGGCGGCGCTGACGGTCAGACGCGAACGGCTGGTCCTGGATCGCGATGCAACGCTGGAGGACGCCGCCCGGGCGCGATACCGATCGCTGATCGCGCGCCGCGCGGCCCGTGAGCCGGTCGCCTATATCCTCGGCCGTAAGCCCTTCAGGCACATCTCGCTGGCCGTCGACCGCCGCGTGCTGATCCCGCGGCCGGAGACCGAGCTGCTGGTGGAGGTGGGGTTGACCCTCGCCCCGGGCACCGCCGTGGCCGACGTCGGCTGCGGGAGCGGCGCCGTCGCGCTGGCGCTCAAGCAGGAGCGACCCGACCTCTGCATCAGCGCGATCGAGCTGGACGCGGGCGCGCTGGCGCTCGCGCGGGAAAATGCCGCGCGGCTGGAGCTCGACGTCCGCCTCGTGGCGGCTGATCTGCTCGATGACCTCCGCTACGAAGCGGTGCTGGCCAATCTTCCCTACGTCGCCGACGGCACGGCGCTCCAGCCTGAGATCACGCGCTATGAGCCCGCCGCGGCGCTGTTCGCGGGCGCGGACGGGCTGGACGCGATCCGCCGGCTGACATCGCTTTTGAGCAAGCGGCCGAGCGTGGAGCTGGTTGCGCTGGAGATCGGTGCCGATCAGGCGACGGCTGTCACCGAGCTGGTCAGCGGATGCGGGTTTGGGTGCACAGAGGTCCTGCGCGATCTCGCCGGCCACGAGCGGGTGGTCGTCGGGCGTCGATGAGTCAGCCGGGGTCGGGCACGCGTCCGATGAGCGAATCGGATTCGGTCGCCTTCGAGCGCTGCATGGCGGTGGGCGGAATCGCCGTCTTCCCGTCCGACACCGTGTACGGGCTCGCCTGCGACGCCCAGAACCGGGTCGCGGTGGAGCGCCTGTACCAGATCAAGCGCCGCCCTATGGCCAAGCCCTCGGCGGTGATGTTCTTTGCGCTAGAGCTGGCGCTGGCGGCGCTGCCCGAGCTGGAACCGCGCACCCGGACCGCGCTCACCCGCCTGCTTCCTGGCCCCTTGACCGCCCTGGTGTCCAACCCGGCGCACCGCTTCCCGCTCGCGTGCGGCGACCAGCCTGAGACGCTCGGCCTCCGGGTCCCGGTGTTGCCCCGGCTGGCCGGCGTCCGCTGGCCGGTTCTGCAGTCCAGCGCCAATCGCTCCGGCGGTCCCGACGCCCGGCGCCTGCAGGACGTCCCGGAGCTGATCCGCCGGGGAGTGGATCTCCTGCTCGACGGCGGCGAGCTGCCCGGGACGTCCTCGACGGTCGTCGATCTGCGCGGCTACGAGCCGCACGGAACTTGGGAGGTGGTGCGAGCCGGGGCGGTGGGGGAGGGGGAGCTGGGGGTCGCACTCGGGACCCAGTACCACTTCGATCCGGCCACCTACCTGGAGATGATCCGCGAGGACATCCCGGTCTACGACCGCTTCCAGGACGAACTGGCGAAGGCCAGCGGCTCAGGGGCCCAGCGCGTGCTCGAGCTGGGAACGGGCAGCGGGGAGACCGCTCGCCGGCTGCTGGAGCGCCATCCGAGGGCCGCGCTGGTCGGAATCGACGCCAGCGAGGCGATGCTCGCGCTGGCCCGCTCGCGGCTGACGGCCGACCGGATCTCGCTCCGCGTCTCCCGGCTGGAGGATCCGCTCCCGCCGGGACGATTCGACCTCGTCGCCAGCGCGCTGTGCGTGCACCATCTGTGCGCTGCCGAGAAGCAGGACCTGTTCACTCGGATCCACGCCGCGCTGGCTCCGGGCGGACGGTTCGTGCTGGCCGACGTCGTGGTCCCGGTCGATCCGGCCGACGCGGTCACCTCGCTGACGCCGGGCTATGACCATCCCGACGCGCTGCAAGACCAGCTCACGTGGCTGAGGCGGGCCGGGTTTGATGCGCGCGCGGTGTGGGCCCACGCGGATCTGGCGGTGGTGACAGCGGACCGGCCGGGCTAGGTGGTGACCCGGGGCCGGGGGTGGCTGGCGGTGCCCGGGGTGGCGGGCCGGGGGACAGGGCCGGGGGTGGCGTTAGTATTCGCGGCGCCTTGAGCGCCGAACTGCCGCCCGACTTCTTCTCCCGGCCGCTGGCCGAAGTCGATCCAGAGATCGCCGACGTGCTGTCGGCCGAACTCGAGCGCCAGCAGCGCACGCTTGAGATGATCGCCTCGGAGAACTTCGCCCCGCTGGCGGTGCTCGAGTGCCAGGGCTCGGTACTCAACAACAAGTACGCCGAAGGCTACCCCGGCAAGCGCTACTACGGGGGTTGCGAGCACGTCGACGTGGCCGAGCAGCTGGCGATCGACCGGGCGAAATCGCTGTTCGGGGCCGAACACGCCAACGTCCAGCCCCACGCCGGCGCTCAGGCCAACGCGTCCGTCTACCACGCCCTGCTGCAGCCGGGCGACACGCTGATGGGCCTGGAGCTCGCCCACGGCGGCCATCTGACGCACGGGATGAAGATCAACGTCTCAGGCCGCCTGTACGAGATCGTCGCCTACCACGTGGATCGTGAGACAAGCCTGATCGACATGGACGAGGTGGAGGGGCTCGCGCACGAGCGCCACCCGAAGATGATCGTCGCCGGCTGGTCGGCCTATCCGCGGGTGCTCGACTTTGAGCGCTTCCGCGCGATCGCCGATTCCGTCGGCGCCTATCTGATGGTCGACATGGCCCATTTCGCCGGGTTGGTCGCGGCCGGGCTGCACCCCAGCCCGATTCCGCTCGCCGACGTCGTCACCACCACGATCCACAAGACGATCGGCGGCGGCCGCGGGGGGATGATTCTCTGCAAGGAGGAGCTGGCCAAGAAGATCGACTCGGCCGTGTTCCCCGGTCAGCAAGGAGGCCCGCTCGAGCACATCATCGCGGGCAAGGCGGTGGCGCTGCGGATCGCCGCCAGCGAGGCGTTCCGCGAGCGCCAGGAGCGCACGCTGGCGGGTGCCAGGGCGCTCGCCGATGAACTGCTGCGGGCCGGCGGCGGCGTGAGCGTGCTGACCGGCGGCACCGACGTGCACCTCGTGCTCTGCGACCTGCGCGAATCACAGCTGGACGGCAAGCAGGCCGAGGACCGCCTGCACTCGATCGGCATCACCGTCAACCGCAACGCGGTTCCCTTCGACCCACGGCCACCGGCGATCTCGTCGGGACTGCGGATCGGCACGCCGGCGCTCGCCACCCGCGGGCTGCAGGCCGAAGACTTCGACGAGGTCGGCAAGATCATCGCCTCCGCGCTGAACCCGGACGGGTCTTTCGAGGACGTCAGAGGCTCGCTGAGCGAGCGCGCGGCGGCGATCGCCGAGCGCTATCCGCTGTACGCGGGACTTGGGGCCCCGGCCACCGTCTGAGCGGCTTGTGTCGTGAGTCGGTATTTCGACTCACGACACTCGCTCGGGGCCCCAGGCTGGGGCGCCCGCGCCCCCTGGTTTAGCTAGGGCGCACAACGGAATTACTGACGGCTTGTCCGGCCCTCGAGCGCAGCCTGCTCGGCATCCAGCCTCGCTGGCTCGGCTGCGCTCGAGTCATCCGGCTGCGGTGCTGGACGCCACCCGCGATGCTCAACGTGCCAGAGGCACGCCTGCGCTCGCGTGCGGCGCCCAGC
>CALAQT010000530.1 GCA_937888775.1 uncultured Actinomycetes bacterium
GATCGCCCTCGGCGCGCTGGCGACCGCGGTGCTCGGCGTCGGCGCGCTGGCGGCCGAGAGCCAGGGGGGCGGTCAAGGCAAGCCATCGCCCTCCGCCAGGGCACGCGCCACGCCGCTCGCCTCACGCAAACCGGCGCGCCGGACCCGGCCCAGGACAAACGCCACCGCCACCTCGACCCAGACCGCCGACACGCTCGAGGCCAAAGGACACGAGCTGATGCTCGACGGGGCCTATTCGACCGCGATCCCCACGCTGCGCCAGGCGGTCTCGATCGCCCCACCCCAGAGCCTCACCTACGGATATGCGCTTTACGATCTGGGGCGCTCACTGGTGCTCTCCGGCAACCCCCGGGCGGCGGTGCCGATCCTCGAACGGCGCCTGCAGATCCCCAACCAGACCCAGGTTGTCCAGCACCTGCTGCAGCTGGCGCTGCGGGCCAGCACCGGCGAAAGCGCGGTGACGTCGTCTTCGAGCTCGACGACCACCAGCACCACGACCAGCGGTCCACCACCGACCACGACGACGACCGCCACGATCCCGGCACCGACCGCGCCGGGTCCCAACCCGGGCCACAGCCCGGCCGGATCGACCCCGGGCTCAGGCGGGGCCGGGCTCCCGGGCGCCGCCGGGCAAACCGGGCACGGCCACGGCCACGGCCAGGGCCACGGCCCCAGCCACGGCCATTAGGCCGCAGCCCCGAACCATCGGGAGCGTGGCGTCCGGCGTCAGACGGCGAATCCGGCCGGCCCGCGCCGTGACGACAGCGCGTCCCTGACGGCCAGCGAAGCGAGCACCGCCTCGGCCGCATGGCGTCCGGTGTCGCGCTTGGAACCGCCGGTCACGCGCTCCAGCGCCTGCTCGAGGGTGTCGACGGTCAGCAGCCCGAAGCCGCACGGCACGCCGGTGAGCAGCTGGACCTGCTGGATCCCCCGCGCCGCCTCGCCGCACACGTAGTCGTAGTGATCGGTCTCGCCGCGGATCACCGCCCCCAGGCACACGATCGCCTGATAGCGGCCAGCCTCGGCGACGTACTTGGCCGCCAGCGGCAGCTCGAACGCGCCCGGGACGTCGAAGCGGTCGACGTCCTCTATCTCCGCCTCGCGCAACGCAGCCCGGGCCCCGGTCTCGAGCTTGTCGGCCAGATCCGTGTAGAAGCGCGCCACGCACAGCGCCACCCGTCGCTCAGCTGGCATCGCGCTGGCGGTCTTGTTCGTGCTCGACGCGGAGCATCTCTTCGTCGAGGGCCAACCCCTGATGATGCAGGGTGTGACCCAGCTTGTCGCGCTTGGCGCGCAGATAGGCCTCGTTGTGCGGGTTGGACGCATGCTGGATCGGCAGCTGGTCGGTGACCGACAGCCCGTAGCCGGCCAGGCCGGAGATCTTCTTGGGATTGTTGGTCAGGATCCGGATGCTGGTCAGGCCGAGGTCGACCAGGATCTGCGCCCCGATCCCGTAGTCGCGCAGATCGACCGGCAGTCCCAGGCGCAGGTTGGCGTCGACGGTGTCCAGCCCCTCCTCCTGGAGCTTGTAGGCGCGCAGCTTGTTGAGCAGGCCGATCCCGCGCCCCTCCTGACTGAGGTAGAGGAGCACGCCCTGCCCCTCGCCCTCGATCATCGCCAGCGCGGACTCGAGCTGCTCGCCGCAGTCGCAGCGCAGGGAATGGAAGACGTCGCCGGTGAGGCATTCGGAGTGGACGCGCACGAGCACGTCCTCCGCGCCGTCCACCTCGCCCTTGACCAGCGCGACGTGGTGCTTGTTGTCGATCAGCGAGCGGTAGCCGAACGCGACGAAGTCGCCGAACCCGGTCGGCAGCCGCGTCGAGACCACGCGCTCGACAAGCTTCTCGTGACGCCGGCGGTAGGCGACCAAGTCGGCCACCGTGACCATCTTCAGGTCGTGGCGCTCGCAGTACGGGCGGAGATCGGGCACCCGGGCCATGGTCCCGTCCTCGTTCATGATCTCGCAGATCACTCCGGCTGGGATCAGACCGGCGAGCCGAGCCAGGTCAACCCCGGCCTCGGTCTGCCCGACGCGCTCGAGCACGCCCCCGGCCTTGGCCTTGAGCGGAAACACGTGGCCCGGCTGGACGAGCTCACGCGGACTGGTCTGGGGGTCGATCGCGACCTGGATCGTGCGCGCACGGTCAGCCGCGGAGATACCGGTGCTGACCCCGGAGCGCGCCTCGATCGAAACCGTGAAAGCGGTCTCAAACGCCGATTCGTTCTTGGCGGCCATCAGATCCAGGCCGAGCTCGTCGCAGCGCTCGGGCGTGAGCGCCAGGCAGATCAGGCCTCCCCCCTCCTTGCGCATGAAGTTGATCGCCTCCGGGGTCACGAACTGCGCGGCCATCGTCAGATCGCCCTCGTTCTCGCGCGTCTCGTCGTCGCACACGACGACCATCTTGCCCTGCCGGATGTCCTCGATTGCTTCCTCGATCGTCGAAAACGCGGTCATGGTCGAGCTCATCTGACCGTCTCCATCAGCCGCTCCACATATTTCGCCAGCACGTCAACCTCCAGGTTCACGGTCGTTCCGGGCTCCGCGCCACCCAGGTTAGTGCGCTCCAGCGTCTGAGGAATCAAAGAAACGGTAAAGGATGAGTCTCCGAGCTCGGCCACCGTGAGCGATATCCCGTCGACCGCGATCGATCCCTTCAGGACCACGTAGCGCAGCACCGAGGGCGGAGCCTCGATCTCCACGCGGCGCGCGAAACCGTCGTCGGACAGGCCGGTGACTGTGCCGACGCCGTCGACGTGGCCTTGGACGATATGACCGCCCAACCGGTCGCTGGCCCGCAGCGGCAGCTCAAGGTTGACCTCGGCGCCGGCGGCGACGGCGCGCAGCGAAGTTCGCGCGAGCGTCTCGTTCATCACCTCGGCCGTGAACGTGGCGCCGTCGATCTCGGTCGCGGTAAGGCACACACCGTTGACCGCGATCGAGTCGCCCTCCGACAGTTCGGAGGCAAGTGTCGAGGCGACGTTCAGTGAAACGCCGTCGTCGGAGCCCTCCACGGCGACGATCCGACCCAGTCCCTGTATCAGTCCGGTGAACATCGCTAGTGCCCGGTTCCGGACGAGCTGGTGCGTTGCGCCGAAGGTCTCCTGGAACGGAGCACCTACCACTCCTTGATCCGGGCAGACACCAGTAGGTCCTCGCCGACCTGCTCGCAGTCGAGCGTCAGAGCCCTGACCGCATCGGCGATCAGCTCCACGCCCCCACCCTCCAGCGGATCGCGGGCCGTGCGCCCGCCGACGATCAGCGGCGCCAGGAACAGGCGGATCTCATCGATCTCGCCCGCGTCGAGGAATGCGCCGGCGAGGTGCGGCCCTCCCTCCAGCAGGATCGAGCTGATGCCGGACGCTCCGAGCTGGTCCAGCGCCGAGCAAACACGCGCCGGCTCGTTCTCACCGGTCGCCACGATGACGTCCACGCCGTGGGTCTCCAGCGCGTCGGTGGCCGCGCGCGGCGCGGCGCGGGAGACGACGATCGTCAGCGCGATCTGGCGCGCGTCGCGTACCAGCTTGGAGTTCAACGGCACCCGGCCCAGCGAGTCGAACACGACGCGCCGGGGCTGGCGGGTGACGTCCGTGCGCCGCGCGGTCAGCTGCGGGTCGTCGGCCAGCGCGGTGCCGATCCCGACCACGACGGCATCGCACTCCCCGCGCCAGCGATGGGCCCGGTAGCGGCTCTCCTCGCCGGAGATCCACTTGGAGTCACCGCCCGCGGTCGCGACCTTGCCGTCCAGCGTCATCGCGGACTTGAACAGAACCCACGGCCGACCGCTACGGACGTACTTGCGAAACGGCTGGTTGAGCAGCCGGGCGCGGTCGGCGAGCTCGCCGTCGGCGACCAACACCTCGATCCCCTCGTCACGCAGGATCCCCAGGCCACGTCCGGCCGCGTGCTCGCTGGGATCGTCTGAGGCCACCACGACCCGGCGGATGCCGGCCCCCCGGATCGCGTCCGTGCACGGCGGTGTGCGTCCCTGATGACAGCAGGGCTCCAGCGACACGTACAGCGTCGACGCCGCCAGGTCTCGACCGCCGGCCGCGCGGATCGCCTCGACCTCGGCGTGCGCCGACCCCAGCGCGCTGTGAAATCCCTCGGCAATCATCCCGTGCTCGTCGGCGAGTACGGCACCGACGAGCGGATTGGGGCTCACGTTGCCCCGCCCGCGCTCGGCCAGGTCGATCGCGCGAGCGAGGTGGCGGCGATCGATGTCGGCGATTGTGCTCATCTTCGTCTAGCAGGATATTGCGAGTGTCGTGAGTCGAAATCTCGCCATTAGGAGCACTTGCCCCCGGTGAGCCGGTAGACGCTCATCTCCGGGCCGGGGCGCGAATATTGGCGGGGGTAGTAGTCGATCGACCAGTCGAAGCTGAACGGCACCGAATGATGCCCATTGCTGAATGGGGTCACGTGGTAGACCAAACGGCCGTCGTTGGCCAGCGCCGCGTAGTAGGCGAGCGCGGCCGGCGCCAGCTTGGGCTGCGCGAACGAGCGGCCGGCCTGCAAACTGCCGATCACCACCCAGCAGTAGCCGCTGGACTCGTATTCGCTGAGCAGCTCGGGTCGCAGCGTTCGCTCGTACTGATCCACGGGGACATAGCGCCTTTGCCCGGGTGCCAGATGGTTGCCCTGGTTGTCGACGTCGGTCAGCCAGGTCGGAAAGCGCTGCCAGCGTTCTCCGGTGGAGGTCGCCGCCAGGGAGCGGCCAATGTCGGTCGCCCAGTCATCCGAGACGACGGGCTCGATCACCACCTTGGCGCCCGCCGGGACGTAGTCGACCATCCAGGATCGGGTCAGGTTGCGGGTATCCGGCTGCGACAGCACCGCATCGTTGTGCAGCACGCTGGTGACGCTCTGAGCCAGCAGCACGACCACGGTCAGCGCCCCCGCCAGCAGCGCCGGAATCTGCCGCGTGCGAGTTACCCAGCGGGCGAACTCGACCGCGCCGTAGGCGGCGAACAACGCGACGATCGGAAACACCGGCATCAGCCACCGCCCGAAGAAGCGCTGCTGGTCGCCCATGAACAGGATGAAGACGATCGGGGCGGGCAACAGCACCAGCAGCATCGCTATCCGGCGACGCGCCGCGAGCAGCCCCACGCCGCCCAGCGCGGCCAGCGAGGGCATCCAGCCCAGTCCCCAGGTGAACGTCCAGATGTAGTAGGCGGTGCCGCTGCCGGCCGACGTCCCGAGCTTGACCGGATTCGAGCCAGCGGCCAGCGATGCCTGCGTCGACAGGCCCGCCTGGAAGGCCGAGAAGTCCAGCACCGAGTAGGGGTCGGCGATCACGAACGCCGCCAGCGCCAGCGCCAGCGCCAGCGCCACGCGGCGCACGGCAGTCCAGACGGACCCGCCGGTGGCATCGCACACGAATGCCCCCAGCAGGCACAGCAGCGTGATGCCGCCCGTGTACTTGGTGGCGGCCGCGAGGCCGATTCCCAACCCGGCGATCGCGTAGTCGCGCCGTGCGCCGCGGCGCATCACGCCGGCGATCCCGTAAAGCGCCAGCGCCACCGGCGCCAGGGTCGGCACATCGTTGAGCGCCAGATGGCTGTAGAAGATCGGCAGGAAGGCGAAGCCGAAGATCGCCGCGGCAAGCAACGCGACGTTCCGGTGAAACAGGCGCTCTCCGGCCAGATAGGTCAGCCATACCGCGACCGTCCCCAGCGCGGCGGCAACCACGCGCGCAACCACGAACACCGCCGTGGGATCGGTGACATAGGCCCGCGTGGTGGCGTCGCCGCTGCCGAACCACAGCTCAAAGACGATGTGCAGCAGGTAGGAGTAAGCGGGTGGGTTGAGGAAATACTGCGGATTGAGGTCATGGGTGAAGAACGCGATCGCGCGCGGAACGAAGTGAGTCGCCTCGTCGACGTTGTAGCTGTAGGGCAGGCCCTGCTTGATGCCCCACAGCCGCAGCAGGAAGGTGACGAGCAGCAGCGCGGCGAGCGCCACCTGATGGGCGTCCGGGCGCCAAGCGACCGCGGCGCGCAGGCGCTCGCGCCGCCGGCGCCGGGGAGTCAGGGCCAGCGGTGGGGTTTGCCCCGGCTCCGGCCTGGTCAGCGTTGCCGCGTCCATCTTCTACTACGAGTATCCCGCTACCGTGTGATGCAACGCACTTCGTCGGTTAGACGCTCCATGCCGGGCAGCGGCGCGGCGCCCCGGGACCGCAGGCCCGCCCGAAGCATATGAAGCTCATCATCCAGATCCCCTGTTTCAACGAGCAAGACCAGCTTCCGGTCACGCTCGGCCGCCTGCCGCGCCAGATCGACGGCTTTGACGCCGTCGAATGGCTGATCATCGACGACGGATCGACCGACGCGACGATCGAGGTCGCCCGCGCCAACGGGGTCGACCACGTGGTCCGGCTGACCAATAACAAGGGCCTGGCGGCCGCCTTCCAGGCCGGACTGGATGCCGGCCTGAAGCTCGGTGCCGACGTGATCGTCAACACCGACGCTGACAACCAGTACGAGGGCCAGGACATCCCCAAGCTCGTGGCGCCGATCCTCCGCGGCGCGGCCGACATGGTGATTGGAGACCGCCAGGTCGACATCAACGAGCACTTTTCGCCGGCCAAGCGCCTGCTCCAGCGGCTCGGATCGTGGGTGATGCGCCAGGCCTCCTCCACCGACGTGCCCGACACCACCTCGGGCTTTCGCGCCTATAACCGCGAGGCCGCCCTGCAGATGCAGGTCGTGTCGAAGTTCACCTACACGCTGGAGACGATCATCCAGGCCGGCAAGCTGCTGGTGGCGATCGATCACGTCCCGATCCGCACCAACGCCAAAACGCGCGAGTCACGGCTGTTCCCCTCGATGTCCGCCTACATCCGCCGCAACGGGCTGTCGATCTTTCGGATCTACTCCCAGTATGAGCCGCTGAAGGTGTTCTGGGGCGGCGCCGCGGTGATGGGAATCGCCGCGCTGGCCGTGTTCCTCCGCTTCCTGATCTACTTCATCGCAGATGGTGGGCGCAGCGGCCACGTGCAGTCGCTGATTGCCGGCGCGGTGCTGATCATCGGCGCGATGCTGCTGGGGGCCCTGGGCGTGATCGGCGACCTGCTCGACGCCCAGCGCACGCTGTCCCAGCGCACGTTCGAGCGCGTGCGCCGCATAGAGCTGCAGCTCGGCGTCGAGCCTTCGCACTACGAGCGCGGGGCGGCGCCGAGCGCCGCCAAGCCGCAGTCCACCCCCACCGACAGCGACGGGAGCGCCGCCAAGCCGCAGTCCACCCCCACCGACAGCGACGGCAGCCCCGCCGGTCGCGAGACCCTCGGCGTATGAGCCCGGCGCCGGCGGTCGGCGAGATGGTGCCGACCGGTAACACGTTTGACAAATACGGTTCCGCCAACCCGGTCGTCAAGTGGCTGATGGCGGGCTTTGAGGGCGCCCTGGCCCAGCTGTTTGACCGCGCCGATCCTGGCTCGGTGCTCGACGTCGGCTGCGGCGAGGGTGTGCTGACCGAGCAGTGGGCCCGGCGGCTGGGCACCGGCCGGGTGACCGGGATCGACCTCGATGACCCCAAGCTGGCCGCCGAGTGGGCCACGCGCCGCCGCGCCAACCTGCAGTTCCGCACGGTCGGCGAGCGAGCGGCGCTGCCGTTTGATCGCGGTGAGTTTGACCTGGCCGCGGCGATCGAGGTTCTGGAGCACGTGCCCGATCCCGAGCGGACCCTGGGCGAGATGGCGCGCGTGGCCCGTGGCCACCTGCTCGTGTCGGTGCCGCGCGAGCCGCTGTGGCGCGCGCTGAATCTCGCCCGTGGCGCCTACGTGCGCCAGCTCGGTAACACCCCGGGGCACGTCAACCACTTCTCCAAGCGGTCGTTCGTGAGCTTGCTCGGGCGCTACGGGGAGGTGGTGCAGATCCGTTCGCCATTCCCCTGGACGATGCTGCTCGTCCGTGTGCCGGCCGGCGAGTCCTGACCGATGGCGGTGGAAGTCGAGCCACGCCCCGGGCCGGGGACCCCTCCCCCGGTCTCGGCCAACGCGTCGTTTGCCAGTGGGGCGCGAATCCTGTCGATCGGGATCGCCTCGACCGGGATCTTCACGTTCGCCTATCTGGCGACGGCCAGCCACGTGCTGGACCCGGCCTCCTACAGCCGGATATCGCTGTGCTGGGCGATCATGTTCGTGATCCTGTCGGTGATCTACCGGCCGATCGAGCAGCTGCT
>CALAQT010000531.1 GCA_937888775.1 uncultured Actinomycetes bacterium
CCCACCCGCGCCCTCGTCGACTACACCGCATAACCCCGTGGCACTACTCATCTAGTGGTCACCGTCTACCTCGACCAGGCCAAGTGGATCGACCTAGCCCGCGCCTTGCACGGGCGCTCGGACGGTGAGCGCTTCCGCGACGCGCTCGACGTCGCACGGCACTCGGTGGCCATGGGCATGGTCGAATTTCCGCTGTCGACCGGGCACTACATCGAAACCTGGCGGGTCGGCGACCTGTCGCGCCGGCGCCGGTTGGCTAAGGCCATGATCGAACTCTCACAGGGCCGGACGCTCGCCCGCCCTCCCGACCTGTGCGACACCGAGCTCGACGCCCTACTGGCGCGCACGGCTGGTGGCCCGGTGCCCCGACCACCGTGGCCGCCCCTGGGCTGGGGCTTCGCCCACGCCTCAGGCCTAACCCCCGACTTCCGCCGCTCGCAGCTCGATCTCGACCACGAGCTGCGCCATCTGGCCCAGCGCCCCGACGGCTTCGAGGGCCACGGGCGCGGCCACCGCGAGTTCGGCGACCGCTACCGTGACGGCGAGCGCCAGCTCGTCGCTCGTGACTACCAGCTTCCCGCCGACCTCGACGAAGCGGTCATCGCCAGCAGCGCCGTGTTGGAGATCCACGAGAACGTCGCCGGGGCGCTCGAGCGTGCCGGACTGCCCGCCGAGGTCCTCGGGCCAATCGGGCGCGCCCGGCCCGACCTGCCACGCGAGCAGATTCACGAAGTTGTCAATGGCCTGCTGCCGGTGGCGCGCGCCTTCATCGCCGAGTTGCCCACCCGCGAGGCTGCCCTGCGCCTGCGTCTACAGCGCCACAAGAACCCCAACGCTCGCTGGGAGTCCAACGACATGGTCGACATCGCCTACCTCGCCTGCGCGGTCGTGCACTGCGACATAGTGGCGACCGAGAAGCAATGGGTGCACGAGCTGCGCCAGTCCGGACTTCTGGAGGACCACGGCACCCACGCCCTGAATGACATCGCCACGCTGCCCGAGGTGCTCGTCGAGCTCGTCCGCTGACCGTGATTGACGTTCGCTTCTGGCTCGGATGCACTGCGCGGGCCCCCTTTCGCCTGGATCCAGTGCCTGTAATCAACGTCGGGGTGAAAAGGAGTGTCTGCTCCGTCGCCCAGTCGGGCACGAGCTCCAGATCCAGACTTCGGCAAGAGCAACGCGCGTGCCCGCGCTTGAGTTGTTGGCGACGCCGGAACCGCATTTGCCGCTCACTGGGCATCCTTTGTGTTGCCGACGGTCGTCGGGAGAGCACCGTTTGCCGCTGCCCGTGCAGAGGGCCAGCCTGAGACAGCTCCTCCCGGCCGAAGACGGCCACCAGAAATCCAACCCCGGCTGGACAGTGGAGCTTGCAACGTGCCGGCCACCGGTTGAGACCCGCTTTGCACATCGGACCGCCCCGTGAACGCGCCGGCGGATTCCCTGCTCCGCGCGGACCGCAGGCACGAGCACGACGAGCCCGCCGCCGTTCGACGTCCGACGCTGGCCCGTAAACCGCGTGCTGGTTCCGAGGACGCAGCGCCGGCGCGGCCGGAGCCGACCACTCCTGACAGAGAGGGGGCGTCCAGCCGTGGATTGGCCCGACAAGGCGTCGCAAGCTACGACTCGACGCAAAGTCGACGATCCGGACACCTCCGAAAAGCGGGCGCTCAGACTCCCATGCAGCCGCTCAGCTCTCAGCGGGCGCCGGACGAGACGGCCACCAGATTCGGTTTGTGCTACTCAACCACGGCTTTGGATGCCACGAGTAGGTTCGCTGCGCTCGCGTCCGGCTACGCCATCAGACTCGCTTTGAGGTGAGCACGACGCACGAACACCGGCTGGCAGGAGCGGTTGAGAAGTTCAACCGGTCTAAGGAGCAATTCGATGTGCTCCGCGCTGAGATGGACGCGTTCTTCAATCAGGTACCGCGCCCGCATTCGTCCGCCGGAATGTTCGATACAGAGGAATGGGAGTGGGTTGAGCGGTTCCAGATCCGAGAGAGGCCGCCGCTGCGGTTCGGAGTGATCCTCGGGGACTGCGTCCACAATCTCCGTTGCGCGCTCGATCACGCCGTCTGGCAGGTCACACTGCTTGACGGCGGCACCCCCAATAGCGGGACTCAGTTCCCGATCGCGTCCAGGTCCGAGTCGCAGTTCGAGGAGATGGCCAAGGCTCGCATCGCTGGCCTATCTTCCCCGCACCGACAGGTTGTGAAGCGCGTTCAGCCGTATCACCTTGGCCAAGATGCCGGAACGCACCCGCTTGCGGTTCTTGCCGATCTCTCAAACACTGATAAGCACCGAATCGTCAACCCGACGTACAGCTTCATGGAGGAGGAAGCGAGCAAGATCCTCGATGGACTCGTCGGTGGCCGCCAAGGCTCCAGCTCTTCACCGATTCACTCGTTCTGGGTGGTCAAGCGCGGCTCACGCCTTGAGCACGACGAGCCGTGGTTCCGAGCCGTGTGGCGGCGCGGTCAGCCGCCTCCGACCAACGTGGAGCTGACGGGTGATCTCAAGCTGGGGATCGCGTTCGGCGAGATGGGTATGGATGCCAGCGACTTCAAGAAGATCGCCGAAATCGTGCTCGCCATCGTCCAGGGTTTCATGCGGGATTTCCCCGAAACCGAGTTCATGGACTAGCTCGGAATGAATCTCGCGAACGAACGGCCGGCACAGGCGCGGCGACCCGTCCGCCGACGCGACGGCGGTCGCGCTGACGCCGCGCACCTCCTTGGGGTCCAGACGAGTCTCTCCGTGAAATGGCCAGGCGTCCCCGCTTGCGCGGAAGGCACATCGCTGCCAGGAGCCAACGCACTAGCTGGCCGCGAAGAGAGCCCTCTCGGATCCGTCTCGTTTGAAGGCCGTTGTATTGATCGCGGTGTGACGCGAAACCTAAAGAGACTGCTGGGTTCTCACCCAGTCCCCAAACGTCCGCCAGCGCTCGCGCTTCGCGGCGAAGGTGATGCTTGTGTTCATGGCGGACGAGGACGGGAGAACATAAGCGACCGCTCCACCAACGGACCATTCTGTCGGCCCGTCCAGCACCACCGGCACCTTGAGGTGGCGGGCGACCCTGCGCGCGGCCTCGCCTCCGTTAAAGGCGACCGCTAGCGGCCTTACGCGCTCGATCCGATCAATGAACCCAGGAACGTCGTAGTCACTCGACTGCAACAGGTCGTCTCGGGACGCGGCGCGTCCTTTGACGAGATCGGTCAGGCCGATCCCGTAGTTGGTGATCTCTTCGTCGCGGCTGCTGGTCAATTGAGCGCCGCCAGTGAGGCCGGTGGCGTCCAGGAGCTGCCAGAACCGGTTGCTGTGATGCGCGTAATAGTGCTTGCGGGCAGCCGATGTCGTACTGACCGAGGTCCCGACAAACACCGCGAGCAGGTTTGGGGCGAGGCGGTCAGGGAGCATCTGGACCTTGATATTGGACTATCCGTGCGGAGCGGCGAGAAACAGTAGAGCCGAAACGATCTCCAGCGCGCGAGATCGTCTCACCAGAGACGCCCGCGAAGCGGGGCAAATGCGGTCGCCCTTGGCGGTTACGCTGGGCCTGATGCAGATTTCGAAGACGAAGGTGGACGCCGCCGGTGCTTCCCTGGTGGAGGCAAGCGTGAACAAGCTTCCTGAGCCGCGCGAGGCCTCGAACGTGGTTGACGCCTGGCGTCAGCTGCATGCCGACTCGATGGAGTGGGTCTCCGACCTGCTGAAGCGCCGTGTGGTCGAACCGCTACCGACCGCGAGAGCTGCGCAGCGGCTTAAACGCAAGCCGCAGATCGTGGAGAAGTTGAAACGGTCAAGCACTCGACTCTCGCAGATGCAGGACATAGCTGGCTGCCGCGCTCTCCTTCCTGATCTAGCCGCTGTGGAAGCTGCCCGAGCTCGTCTCCTCAAGAACACGGCGCCCTGGTATTCGGTGAAAGATGAGGACGACTACCGGACGGATGGGCGACCGGATACCGGCTACCGCGCAGTCCACCTGAAGCTGGTCCGAGACGAGCGTGCCGTCGAGGTGCAGCTGCGGACGATCCTCCAGCATGCCTGGGCGGAGGCGGTAGAACGAGCTGGGGAGCGCACGAACTTCGCGCTGAAAGCCGGGGAGGGGCCGGCGGAGGTTCTCGACTTCTTTCGAGCCGCCTCGGACGCGTTCGCGCTTCTCGAACACGGGAAGACTGTCTCGGCGAAAATGCGGCGGATGCTGCGGCATGGCTACTCAGGGGTGCGCAGCTATCTTCCGGCCGATTCTGGTCCCGTCCATCCCGCGCAACTCGACGCTCTTCACTTCGCATCCCGGTCGAACAACTGGCTGATCATCTACAACTGGCACGAGGCCAGATTCGTGAACTGGATGAGCCTAGGAACAGACGCCGAAGCGGCAGCGGAGCGCTATGGCGACTACGAACGCCGTTATCCATTCGAGGACGGCTATGAAGTGGTCTTGATCGGCGCCGATTCTGCGGAGACCATCAGGCATACGCACGCTCACTACTTCGGCAGCAGCCCAAACGACCTCGATCCACACGGGTTCCTAGCTCGCATCCTGTAGCCGGCGCCCGCCTTCATGGCGCCGCCTGCCGAGATGGCGCTTGCAGCTAGCAATCTCACAGGAGGCCGTGGAAGAACCCCGTCTGCCGGTGTTCGAGCGTGCCGACGACGACGCCGCGGTCGAGGAACCGGTTGAACTCCTCGCAGGCGGTCTCGGGCACGAGCCCGCAGTTGTGGCAGGCAGCTAGGTTGCAGGAATCGGGACCTTGGCCCCAGTTCGTTCCGCTTTCCATACACACGGGGTCGGCGGCGCACCAGAGGGCACCTTGCAGCGCAGCCTTGATAGCGGGCTCCAGGTAACTGGGTTTCCCCATGCGTACGAGCCCTCCCATCGTGCCTTCGGCGTCACCAGCCGCGGTGTAGATGAGCGCGCCCGCCATCGGAGCTGCGGGTGAGTCGGAGACGTAGAGACGCTCGCGCAGTGCGGCCGTGCTGTACCCGCACTCGAACGTGAGCTGGTTGATAAGTAGGTGGGCGAACGTGTGGACGAGAAGGAAGCGCGGGGTGAGGTCGCGATCTCGGAGTTGGCGGCCCTGCTGCGCGGCGCCGTAACGGTGCTCCACGGAACGCGCCCGGGAAACGGCTTCCTCCCCTTGCTCCCAGGCCGCGACGCGTTCCAGGTTGAGCTCGATGAAGATCCCCTCGCCAAACACCTTGTACGCAGGAAGCCATCGTTGAGGCCATTCAGGCACTGTCTTCCAGAGTTGCTCGAGGCGCTTCTCCTCGGTCGCGCCATGCTCAGGGTAGATCCGGTTGAAACCGGTGAGCACCCGCGTTTCCCTCAGGCGATCTATCAGGAGAATGCACTCGAGGAATGGCGTGACGGATGGGTCGTAGGCCCGTAGCCGGGCGATGTGTACGGACAGCTGATGATCGTCCTTGATCCCGGATCGGAGGACGGCATACTCGTTGCGCCGGAATGCCAGCTCCCGAGACTCGTCCACAGCGACGGGTGCCTCATCCGCTGGGGGCTCTGCGTCGGTCGAAAGGAGGCGTACTGCCTCTTCGATCTGAGCGTCCGAGAAGCGCTCGAGCACCTCTCGCTGATTGTCGCGGAGCATCGATGGGTCAACCCGCTGCCCAGTCTGAACGAGGAGGTGGATCAGGGTGTGGACAGCGGGTGCTTCAAGGATCGACAGGAGCTCCTCGGGAACGTTCTCGGTCGTCCGTGGTAGGTAGATGGCGCTCTTGACCACCCCGAAGTAGACGTTGGATGCCGATCGCAGTGACCCTCGGAGCGGCCGCGGGCATCCTTCCGGCTCGGTCGTTCCGTGCTGCGGGGAGATGCCTCGGCAGAGGAACGGGGTCCCTGGTTCGAGCGCACTGCTGAGGTAGGTGCTCGACCCGTCGGGGTCCGCTTCGACGATGCGCCCGAGAGTGCGCTTGGGCGCGCCGCATTCGCACTCTACGATCTGGTTGGCGAGTGTCGCCCCGCCGGTAGATCGGAGAGTCATGGGCCGGTTGCATGTTGGGCTGGAGGAGCGGTGCACCCATTCGCGCCACGGGAAGTCCTGGAGATGCCCGTGCTCGCACATGGCGACGAACGGGACCTGGGCCAGGTAGGAAGTCTTGTTTTCGACGGTGCAGAACGGGCATCGCTGCCGTCCCCGGGTTGCGAGCTCCAGCTCGCTTAGGCGGTGACATCGCCAGCAGAAGTGCCAGCGCGGGAACCGGAGGAAGGGGATGGTGAGCTTTGTATTCGGGGGTCGCTCGCCATACGTGCCGAAGCCGAAGCGGTAGTCCGGGGGCTCCATGAAGTGGTTGACGCGAAGGAGGCGTTCGAGTCGCCACTCCTCGACGCGAAACTCGTTGAGGTCGATATCGCGCGAGTCCTCGTCTCCACCCTCGCGCTGGAACCAGTGGTCGAGACCGGCTGCGAGCATCGCCGTCCCGTTCGGAACGGTCACGATCGAGCCCACACCGAAAGGCGCGATCAGGTGGGCTCTTCTGACTGGCCCGCTAGACATCTGGTTCGTCGAGGAGGTAGTGGGAGGTGATCTCCGCGCGGCACTCAGCGTCTACGTTGCGGAGCGACGTCGGGACCGGCCAGGAAAGCCGGGCTGCGGTGCTCGAGGCGTAGCTTCCCGCCGCCCGCATCAGCGGGATGTCGCCTTCCGCGCCCCGGCCGGTCCAGTGGATTCGCCCCCAATGTGTCCACTGCTCGTGACGCCTTTCAAAGACGGTCTCGAGATTGTCTCTCTCTGCCGGATCGATGACGCTGACGCGGGCCTCTAGCAACTCGCGTGCGGCCTCAATGAGATCGTCAGGGACTGGGCGCGGGAGAAGATTCTGCTCTCCGAGTTGGCGAACGTACGCAATGAGGACGGCGTGAAGGGCGCGATCGAGGACTGGCGGCGAGAACGGCGTGACGCTTGTGGGCTCGACCTGGGCATAGAGGCGCTCGTGATAGCTACGGAACTTCTCGAAGTGGGATCGATCGCGGGGCTTGGACGGGCTATAGATCGTTGCGACCAAGCCCGGTCGCTCCCACCACCGCCGGCCGATTCGGCCGGTGACCTGGATGTACTGCGACGTCGTCTTCGGCTGACCGACGACGCAGATGAGGGAGAGCCGGTCGATGTCTATGCCGACCTCGACGATGTTCGACGCGAGACATATGTCGACTGCCCTTCCCAGACCGGTCGTCGGGATTTCAAGGCCGGCCATTGCACGGGGGACCTCGTCGTTGCGCAGCCGGCCGGTGAGTTCGAAGATGTTCCAGAGGCTGCGGATCTCTTCGGGAGTAAGGCCTAGCCGGTTGCGGAGCACCTTGAGGTAGTCGGGGATGTCCGACTGCAGCAGCGACAGCGAAGTTCCAAGCTCGCGAAGGCTGTTGAAGAAGACCATCAGCGTCCACCACGGATCGCGTTCGTCCGCCGTAAGGGGCATCGGAGCCTGAAGAAGCGACGCGAAGGTACGAACCTGCGCCGTTTGGATGGAGCCGAGCCCTGCCCCGTGGATCCCGACGTATAGCCGGCCGGGGCGGAGATCGCCGACGGCGTCACGGGCATACCGGGCGAAGAATGAATCGTCGGCATCGAGCCCGCGGGGCGGAAAGAGGACTGTGTCGGTTCGAGCGTAGAGATCCTTGATCTGCTGCTCGGATCGGCGGATCGTCGCCGTCGAGCCTACGATCTTGGCCTTTGCAGGCATCCCGCGGTGATCCGTACATAGCTCGTCTACCAGTACCTCGTAGAGGCCGAGGATCGAGCCGAGGGGGCCCGAGATCAGGTGCAGCTCATCCTGGATGATCAGGTTGGGCGGCGAGACCATTCGCTCGCCTGCGGCGTCGAGCCCGAACAGGGAGCGCGCGTCCGGCTGCCAGGCGAGTCTTGCGAACTTGTCCACAGTGCCGATGACAAGACTTGGGCGCTGCTCGTAGATGTCCTCGTCCACGACAAGAATGGGCAGCTCGTCCGCGAACTCGCAGCTCTGATCCGGGCAGCAGATGGCGACGGTGCGCTCCCTCTCAACGTAGCCCGCTGCCTTTGGCGCATTTCGCCGGGCGCGGCCGGTCGATTTGATCTCCCCCATCTGAGCAGCACACCAGGGGCATCGCAGCACCACGAACGGGTTCTCGGCACCGGCCTCGCCAGCCTCCAGCCGGCGCCGCGCGCGCCGCGCCTCTCCCCTGTCATTGGGAGTCACTGCGCCTCCCACCCAGATGCCGATCGTGAAGCGAGCATCGCCAAGATCGGAGGCACGCCGCCGGAGGTGCTCCATTGCGCAGATCAGCGCTCCTGCTCGCTGGAACTGTTGCGCGGTAAGGAGCCGCAGCGTGTAGCGCATCAGCACATCGACCCCGGCGTCAGACCGATCTTGGAGGCGCCGGTAGAACATGGAGAACGCCGCGAGGCAGAGGTATGCCTCGGTCTTACCTCCCCCGGTCGGGAAGAAGATGAGCTCGACCGTGTCCCGCTCATCCGAATCCTTGGACGCGGTCGACTCAAGCGCGCACAGCACGAAGGCGATCTGGAATGGACGCCACGAGCCTCGATCCGTGACGTGCCTCCAATCGGGAATATCGAGCGGGTCGATGACCTCGATGCGCTGTGACTCGCCGTTGTACTGGGTACGCCGGGGCTCCCGCCGGTGCGTTCGGAGCTGCTGAAGAAGCATCGCGTGATTTGCAAGCCGGAAAGCGCGCCGTGCTGGCTCGCTGGAGTTCAGGAACTCGAGGCCGCCATGCATCCGGCTCAGCACGCGGCGGCACTGGGTCACGTGACGAGTCGCGGCCGCTTGGAAGCGCGAGTCCAGGCCGGCGACGCGCCCTTCCTGCTTGTCGATCCATGCCTCGAACAACCGGATGACGTCCAAGACGGCGTCTAGGCCGTCCTCACCCTCGACAAGCCCGGCAAGTGGTGCCATTGGCACGACGACGGGATTGTCTTGCTCATCGGTGATGTCTGGAGTGATGCTCGGAGCCTCGTACGACGGCAGGCATTCGGCACGCACCTCAATCGCGGCTTCGTGGGTCTCCCCTGGTGACCAGTCGGCGGCACAGCCATGCCCGACCGCGAAGGTTCGATACGCCCGGTACAGCAACGCAAGAGAATCCTCTTCCTCATCCGCGCCTCTCAATCCACCCTCCTCATACGGGAGGATCAGCGCGGCCTGCCCGGCGGCCTCCACGCAGACTGTGAAGCGGGACTGGAAGATGCAGCTGAGATCAACGGGGCCCGCGCTGGTCGAGCGATTCACGACCGAAACCGTCACGAGTGAGGTCCGATTCGGGCGTGGTCTCGCGTACACGGCGACGCTTAAGTCGAGATCGTCCAAGTTGTCGTCCGTCCGAAGCTCGCTCGGTTGCACAAGGCGGTCGATTCCTTCGACGAGGGCTTGGCCGGCGAACCTGGCCTCAACTCGCACAGGGCTTCGCAGCCACCAGACGCGTTCTTCGCTCGCGTTGCCGCGGTCACGCTGGCCGGCGCCCAGGTCCGGCGCGCCTCGATGGATATGCACCTTCTTCTGCCGGTAGCGACCGCCAGTGAACGTCACCACCAACTTCGAGTTCGGGGGCAAGCTGCAAACAAAGCTGATGGCCATCGCGCTCGGGCGGTACGCGTTCGCGGTGGACAGATCGAAGTCAGCCTCCTCTCCTTCGGGGGCGACGCGCTGCCGTTCGGCGATGCGCTCGATCGCTTTGGCGGCGGCATCGGCGAGGATTGGGGCCGCTTCGGACCCGTGCTCTTCAAGCTGCTCGGCGACCTCAGACGCGTCGGGCGCCTCGTCGTCTTCGCCGGGATCGATCTCGGCTGCGGTTTGAGGCGGGTAGAGCACGCCGATGCCGTACCGCTTGATGGGGCGATCCCGTTGGAGGATCTCGTCGCCCGGCCCCGCCTGCCGCCACGGGCCGTATGACGCCTCGCGGTCGGGAAACGCGATCTCCCTCCTGCAGTCGATCTCGGTGCCTTGCGGGCACGGGCCGACGAGCTCCTCTTCAAGGGCCTTCAGCATGGCGCGGCGGCCTGCAAAGAAGTCAGGCATGGCCTGGCGGCGATGCGCCGCTCGTGTTGAGAAGGTTCGTCACGATGCCCTGGCGAGTGGAGTCGGCGAGGAGCATGACCAGACGCTCGGTCGGCCGCGTCGCCGCAACGTAGAAGAGGGCCTCCGCTGTCGCGCCGGAGATCTCCGAGACATCCGTGACGATGATTGCCGGTGCTTCGAGGCCTTTGAAAGCATGAATGGTGGTGTACGGGATGTGGCCGCCGGTCGCCCGAGTCATGCTGCGCAGCCTGTCAGACCAGGGCTGCTCGGTTATTCGCTCAGCTGAGGAGCCATGCGCGCGGGTTGAGAGGATCACGACGTCTCGCCCGCGATAGCCGCTCTCCCGGAGCTCCTCAAGTGCTCGAACCAGTGCGCGGGGGGCGTCTTCCTCATCGCGGTAGAAGCGCAGATCGGGCTCAACACCGTCATCGGGCCGCAGCACCCGCGCGTAATCAGGATCCAGCTTGGCGAGCAGCCTAACCAGCGTTGCGATGCGCGGAGTGTTTCGGCAGTTCGTACGGAGTCTGTACGTCGGAGCGCCCCCGCTGCGGTCGCGCAGGAAGTCGTCAAGACTGCTGCCTAGATCGCCGTAGAGCGCCTGGCGCTCGAAGTCCCCGAACAGGCGCCACTCGCCCGTCGCCAGACCCCCCGCCAGGCTGAGGTCAAGGACATCCAGATACGGGCCGCGAAGCAAGTCCTGGGCTTCGTCGGCTATCAGGAGGTCGAACGTGTCGCCGCCTTCCTCTCCCAGCAGGGTTTCGATAGCGCGCTGCGGAAGCTCCTCCTCCCAGAACGTGGCCGCCGGGTTGGGTGGTGGGTCGATGCCAGCGAGCGCGAGGAGGTGCGCGTGGAGCGTTCCGACCGTTAGGCCCTGGCCCATCTCCGCGGTCTCACCTTGAAGCCACGCACCGAGCAGCCGGTTGAAGCAGACAAACAAGGTGCGCTTCCCGCCGGCTAATCCTCTGCGAGCCGCCTCGATCGCGAGCAAAGTCTTCCCCGTGCCCGCCGGTCCTTCAAAGACGACCCGCGGGTTCGCAGTCATCGCATCGATCGCGCCGAACTGTTCCTCGGTGAAGCGCTTGAGCTCGGCTGCCTTTTCGGCCCTGCGCTCCTTTGGGATCTGAAACGACTCGAAGTCGGGGCGTAGCGTTGCGGCGATGCGCATGCATTCGTCCGCGTCCGGAAACCCTGATCCCGGGTCAAACCATGTCGCCGATGGCTTCGTTTCCAGTAGCTCGCGGGCGCGGTCGAGGATGTCGATACAGCTCATCGCGAACGAACCGGCGCGGTAACGGCTGGCGTCGATGACCTGCCATGGGTGCCATTCCTCTGGCTCGAAGTCGAAAGAGGTGTAGGGGAGCACAACGGCGCTCCAGAACACGGCGCGGAAACTCTGAGGACGTCGCCTGGCGAGACGCTCGCGAAGGCTGTGCATGCCGTCTGAGGCCTGCCGGAACGGGCCTCTTGGATCACCCGTCGATTCTCGTCCGTAGAACCACAGACCCTGGCGGCGAGCAACGGTGCGGGCGGCCTTGATCTCAAGGCAAAGAACGCCTTTGGAGGGGATTAGGACCACGAAGTCGAGCTCGCCCGAGATCTGCCGCCGGTGATGCGGCAGGTTGAGAGAGTGGATTACGATCCAGCCCTCGGCGACCGGATCCGACTCGAGGCGATGGAAGACGTCTCGCTCCCCGGGGCTTGGCGTCTCCGGATCCAGGGTTGCGGGGATCATCCTTGCCATAGGTCTCTCTCCACTGGGAAGGGCTGCCGCGTTGCTCTCGCCGAGACGAGCATTGTGTCGGGTGCTCGTGCCGCGACACGGGCTACTCGTAGGGCGCCCTCGCCCTCGATTTCTGCGACGTCATAGTCCATCCAGCCACGGCGCTCGAGCTCGCGCGTATCTGCCTTGAGGATCTCGCGCTCAAGCAGCGCGCGGACGCGCTGACCGGCCCTGAGGTGAGCCTGATCGATCAGCGCCATCTGATTCCAAAGGTCCTCCGCCTCCGCCTCGAGCCCGATCACCCTCATGATCGCGTGGAAGTCCTCATAGTCCTGAGTGCGGATGGACGCGTCAGAGGCCCACCGTCTGGCGTTCATCTCGGTCGCCCGCACCGATCCCTCGTCTTTGAGACAGCGCACCACGTCGCGGAGTCCAAGTATGTGGACGACCTCCTGCAGGAGGCTCTTCCAGCGGTGCTGAGCTGCACGAAGGCCGAGAGCCTGCCTTCCGAGCAGCGAGTCAGCGATGGCGGGGATGTAGTCGCCCTCGCCCCCTTTGCGGGTAACAAGATACGTAGCAGGCTCGATGGACCGCGTCGGAACCTGTCTCAGTTCCTTCTCGGCGCCGAGCGCAACGACGTAGGCACGCGATCCTTCCTCGGCTTCGAGATAAACGGCTTCGTCGGACGCTAGGAGGAGGAGATACGCCTGGACCTGTTCTGCTCTCCCAGTCGCGCCAAGGTCTCGCTGTGTTGATCGAGCGCCGATCGCCGACCAGTCTGTCGGTGGTAGCAGGTCGCTGAGATCCGCAGCGGCGTGGCTCTCTCCGGTTTCCGTGTCGGCCAGCGGCTCGAGCGGTGGCAGCGGCGCGGGGCGCTGCTCTGATCCCGCCAAGATGGACATCTCCGGAACTTCGTCCCGAATCCAGCCGTATTGCACAACATCAATCCGCAGCGCCCGGGGCGCCGCGAGAACGAACGCCGGGTACCACGTCGAAGCGCCTACCACTACCGCTCTGCCGTACACGTTTGGCTGCGCGAGCTGAGATGCAGTCAGCACCATGACCGGATAGCCCGCCGCCGCCAGGCCGTCTTCGACCGCGGTTGCGTACCTCGAGTGGCGGAGCACCACGACCGCAGTCGTCTCGAATTGCCCTGAGGGCGGAGCGGCGACAGCCGCAAGTCTGTGTTCGAGCATTGTCGGACGCGTGGCGTCCCCGTGCTCGCTTGCGCCGTCACAGAGCAGCTCGATGATCGCGCGGCCGAGCGGATCACTGGCGGTCGTTGCCAGCCCTTCGAGCTGCTCACAGATCGACCGCGCGGCGACGGCGTGAGCTGGATAGATCCGGTCGCACGCGCGTAGCGAGCGCTCGACGAAAGCGGAGGATTCCGACAAACCGAGGGCCGGATGATTGCTGGGGAGCGGGGTCGTAGCGAGCTCCCAGCGGACTCGGCGCAAGCGCCGCACAACCGGCGCCCAATACTCGTCAACAGCATCCTCACCGAGCCGTCGCAGTAAGAGTGAGACACCATTGGAGAAGGCCCGCACTTGGGCGTCCTCGACGCAAACGCGCGTCACGCATGCCTCGCTTGCCACGGCGTAGACGTCAACGATCTCGAGCATCGACGAGTTCATGACAACCTCTCGAGGTAGGAGACCGCCTCGATAGACGGAGGGAGCTGCACCCCGGCGAGGACATCCGCCTCGCCAAGCCGCGTGCTGTACCCGTAGTTGACCGTGTCCCCCCCAGCCGGCGTCGACGGCGACGTCCTGTCGAGCAGGACGATCCAGTTCGAGCGGCGCCAGCGCGCTCGCCACGTATTGAAACCCACCGCACCGTCGAAGACCACGACACGGGGCGAGCTAGCGGCGGCCACCGCTGGAACGGACTCTGCGCCGGCGGCGACGACCTCGGATCTGTATGGCGCGTTCTGTCCCGCAAACCGTTTCACTCGAAGGATGGCCTGGAGATTCCCCTCCCGCTGGTCGCCTTCGGGGCCGACGGCAAACTGCTCGCTGACGATCTCGTGGTGCAGCGGATCGACCGAGCCCACCAGGATGCAGTCCATCCTGGTCGTCGCGGACAGCGCCGCGGCATCGATTCCGCTGAGCGCGCGTACTAGGAACTCCGGTGCACGGATCAGGCGGCGGTTCGTCATTCGCAGCTCGCCAGGGTTCGCGATCACCTGAACCTCGCCGCACATATCCATCGGCAAGTACGAGGTCATCCTGCGCTTCGCGACGCCCGTTTCGAGTCTCACCAAACGCGCGCCCTCGCGTTCCTCGATGCCGAGCAGGCGGCCCTGGCGGATCGCGTTCCCTCGGTGGTGGGTTATCGGCGTTCCCCGGGCAAGTGAGGCAAGGAACTCGAAATGACTCGCGAGGTCGGGATCTGGCGCGTCCATCTCAAACGCAGTGCTCACGACCGCTGCGCTGGTGAGTGCTGCGGCGAACGCGCGCGTTGGAAGCGCCAGCGCAATCACGAGGCGCGCGTCCTCAGACTCAAAGCGCGTGGCGCGCTGCCCGACATCGATCAGCGAGCGAGCCCAGGCAGGAAGAAACGACCAGCCCTCCCGGGTGCGGCACAAGAGATCATCTAGCGCTCCCATAGTTCGTATCCCATCACGCACTCGGCGGTCTGACCGCACATCGCATGGGAAGGGCCGCGCAAGATCAATGTACCAGTTGAGGCGGCGTCCAGATCGTCGCGGCGACGTGACCTCGTCAAGCGTCTGCAAGCGGACGTGTACGCCGAGCGGATCTTGCTCGCTGTCTGGCCGTGGCGGAACCTCCGAGGCAGCCATGCGCGGCCGTCCGCGGCGGTCTGTGCCGGTCGCGCAGCCTGTTGAATGAGAGAAGGCATCGAGTCGTGGTTCCTTCCGGTGGACGGCGTAGGGTGTCGATCCAACGTCAACGCCGGAAGGAAAGGACCCCGCAGTGCGGGCTGTCGACTTGTTCTGTGGAGCTGGCGGCCTCAGCGAGGGGCTGCGCCAGGCGGGGTTCGACGTGATCGCGGCCGCCGATCACGACCCGGACGCGTGCGCGACCTACCGCCTCAACTTCCCCGACACCAAGCTGGTCGCCGGGGATCTCACGGTGCGCGAGAACCACCGGAGTCTGGTCGCTGAGATCACGCACATCGGCGAGCGCGTCGATCTGCTGGCGGGTGGGCCGCCGTGCCAGGCGTTCAGCCAGATCCACAACCACGACCGGCTCCTGGCCGATCCACGCAACCGCCTCTACCGAGAGTTCATCGAGATCCTGGATGAGGTGCGCCCGAAAGCGCTGCTCGTAGAGAACGTGCCGGGCATGGAACAGCTCGCTGGCGGCAAGGTGCGCCAGCAGATCGCCAAGGAGCTCTCACTCGGCGGCGACTACGACATCGTCTCCGGCGTCCTGGACGCCGGAGACTTCGGTACGCCTCAGCGACGGCCGCGGCTGGTCTTCATCGGCGTCGAGAATGGCCTTGCTGAGCCAGAGCTTCCGCAGGGAACCGGGATCACCAAGACGCTGCGCACCGGCCGCGGAGCCGACGGCCGCCCTGAGCTGCTGGTCTGCGTCGACGAAGCACACCGTTATCGGCTCGCTGATCCGGCCGACGACGGCGTGGTTAACGTCTGGCAGGCGCTTTCCGACCTGCTGTGGCCCGGCGCGTACTACTCAAGCGCTCCGGAGTCGGCCTACCAGGAAAAGGCCCGCGTTGGCAGCGACCGGCCGCAGGACCACATCCCGTCCAAAACCCGCGACGACACACGTCGGCGATTGGAAGCGATCCCGCCCGGCGGCAACGTATACGACCTCCCCCAGGAGCTCCTTGCGCGCTCTCTCGACGGCAAGAAGTGGGGGCCCGCCGGCAACGGCAAAACGCTGTCACGCAAGCACTTCTACGCCTACCGCCGGCTACATCCCGACTGGCTGGCATGGACCGCGAACACGAAGGCCGACTTCGCCTATCACTACCGGCAGCCCCGCGGCCTCTCGGTCCGCGAAGCGGCTCGTATCCAGGGTTTCCCCGACCGCTTCCATTTCACCACGGCACCGCCTGGTAGCCCCGGCCAGGACAAGCGCGGTGCGCGCCACTCGCGCTACCGGCAGGTCGGCAACGCCGTCGCGCCAACGATGGCCTTCGCCATCGGCGCGCAGATCGCGAAGCTCCTCGCCGGCGCCCGCGCGGCCGAACAGGGACCAGAACAGCCGCTGACGGCCGCGGCGGCATGAGCAGCGCCGAGACGGAGGGCCCGTTCAGCCATCCCAGCCGGCTCGCGCTGATCGACGCTTACTTTGCGCAGCGCAAGGTCGACCCCGGCGAAGCCTGGAAGGACGTCTACCGGCTGTTGCTGTGGTCAGACCCGACGACCGGGCTGGCGCACTGCTACGAGTCGGACAAGGCCCAGCCCGGTCGGCCGTGGTACGCGCGCACACTCGCCTTTCATGACTGGCTCGCGCGTGAGTTCGGCGTGCGTAACGACGAGCTGCCCGACCAGCTGGACTGGATGTTCCGCGCCGTCATCAAGCGCGTTGCCGCCGAGGAAGCCGCCAAGCAAGAAGGTCTGTGGCCCAAGGCCGCCGAGCAGCGCGCCCCGTACCAAGACATGCCGGACCCCGGCGCCGACCCGGAGCTGCGCGAGCTAATTGAGCCGCTGCTGCCTACAGGCGAGCAGCTGCGTCCCACCGACGATGTCGTCCGCGAGGTCCTGCGTCGTGTGCGGGCATACATCACCTCCGAGAACAAACGGAAGAACCTCCTCGGCCGGGGCTTCGAGGACGTCCTACACGGGATTCTCCAGCGCCTCCAAGGCGGTGCCCCGCCCAACATGGACACTCAGACGCCGATCGAGGAGATCCCCGGCTTCCGTGCGCCGCGCTCAGGCGAGAAGACCGAGAAGGTCGACCTCTGGGTGGGCTCGGACGAGGGCCGGCGCATCCTCGTCAGCGCGAAGTGGTCTGTCCGCGCCGACCGCGAGAAACAGATGCGCTCGGACTTCCAGACATACGTCGACTGCAACGCCACCAGCGACCCGTTCGAATACGTGTGGATCACCAACGAGTTCGATCCCGCCCGCCTCGTTGCCAACGCCACCGCCACCGCCTACAACGCGCCGCTCTTCACCGCCGTCGTCCACGTCAACCCCGACGCCGTGCGGCTCGTGCATCAGCTCGACGACGGAGAGCTCCGCAGCACGCGGGCCCGGCTCAAGGAGCAGCTCGCCGCCGGCCGCATTGTTGGGCTCGGCGACTGGCTCAACGGCCTCTAGCGCACCGCCGAGCGGATGGTGACGGCGACCTGGCGCGCATCGTCGTGTTCCCAGAACCGCAGGACTGTCCAGCCGGCGGACTCCAGCAGCGCGGAGTGCTCGGCGTCGCGTTCCTGGTTGCGCGCGATCTTCGGCCCCCAGTAGCCGGCGTTCGCGCCGCCGTTGCGGACGCCGTGCTCTGAGCAGCCGTGCCAGTAGCAGCCGTCGATGAAGACGGCAAGCTTGCGGCGCGTGAAGATGATGTCAGGCCGAACCGGCCGGGCGTCGCCGACGCGGACCGGATAGTCGACGCGGAATCGCAGGCCCTGGGCGTGCAGCAGCGACCGGACGACCTTCTCGGGCTTCGTGTCGCGCCGCCGGATAGCGGCCATATTGCGCGACCGGCCGGGTGAACTCGGCGGTGGTGATGGCGGGACGGCGACGGCCATGCTCCCACGGTAGCCGGAGCGCAACCGATCCGATTGAAACGATTCACATGGCTCCGATCACAACAACGGTCGTGACCGCCCGGCGAAGGGAGGCTCGACGTACTACAAGGAGCAGTTATGCCTCGCGCTCGTCGGCGGCTCGGACCGCTCCGACCACCTCGACCGGTCAGTCTGCCCCCTTGGCGGCGCCGGCGATACTGCGTCGGTGCCGCCTCGGGTCGCTTTCAACAAGCTCTCGGCGGCTGAGCTGACCGTCGGCGCCGTCTACCAAGCCGGCGAGCACAAGACGATCCAGGGCGAGCCGCTGCACAGGCTACTCCCGGGCGTCGGCAACCAGGGCGGCTTCCGCGCCGCGGGCAGCGTCAAACAGGGCACCGTCCGCTACGCCGTACTGTTCACCTCCGGCGAGGATCCCGACTGGCCCGACCGCCTCGACGAGGAAACCGGCCTATTCACCTACTTCGGCGACAACAAGGCACCAGGCTCGGAGCTCCACGCCACGACCCGCAGCGGCAACCGGCTCCTCGAGGCCAGCTTTGACGCGCTGCATGGCGCGCCGCCCCAGCGCAACCTGATCCCACCGTTCTTTGTCTTCAGCAAGGCGGTCGCTGGCGGCGGCCGCGACGTGAAGTTCCTGGGCCTCGCAGTCCCCGGCGCCACCGATGTCTCGACCGGTGGCGACCTTGTGGCGATCTGGCGCACGACCGCCGGCGAGCGCTTCCAGAACTACCGCGCGACGTTCACGATCCTCGACGCCGGCACGATCCCACGGGCCTGGCTCGACGAGCTCGCCGCGAGCGAGCCGCTGGGCGCGCACTGCCCGAAGGTCTTCAGCGCGTTTATCCAGAAGGGCAAGTACACGCCGCTGCGCGCTCCGCGCACCCGGCAGTGGCGAACGCTCGCCGAGCAAGAGCCCGCCAGCGGCGGTGACAAGGCGCTCGTCGCCGCCGTCTACGATTACTTCAAGGACGACCCGTTCGCCTTCGAGGCCTGCGCGATCGAGCTGTGGCGGATGCTCGCCAAGGAGGCAGTGACCTTCATCGAGGGAACGCGCCGCAGCGTTGACGGCGGCCGAGACGCGATCGGCCGCTATGCCCTGGGCCCCGACGGCGACCGCATCCACCTCGATTTCAGCCTTGAAGCCAAGTGCTACGCGCCAGGCACGCGCGCGAACGTCCGCGACACCAACCGGCTCATCAGCCGGCTGCGCCACCGGCAGTTCGGCGTCTTCATCACCACGGGCACCGTCGGCCGGCAGGCCTACCAGGAGCTACGGGAGGACGGCCATCCTGTCGTGGTCATCTGCGGGCGCGACATCGCCGAACTGCTCAAGCAACACGACCACGGCACACCTGCCAGCGTCAAGGCATGGCTGAAGGCAAACTTCCCGCCGGACTGATTGGCATCCGCAGCGAGCGAGACGCTATCCGCTGAGTCAACGGCGCACCTGCTTGAGGTTCTCGCCACTTGCCCATCGAAACCGCTGGGTCGCCTAGTCAGCGGTGAATTGTGAGCCGCAACCCTCTATCGGTGCCAGCTACGGTAATCCGCCGACCGCTGACTGTCAGCGTGACCGTTCGTGAGTCGACCCCAGGTGCATCCAACGAAGTCAATACGTCAGCCACGGCTAGGCTGAGTGCTCGGCCGTCTTCCTGGTTTAGCGAGAGCACGATCGGATCCAGCGAGTCGTCCGAGAACGCACGTAGCTCAAACCGCCCACCGTCGATCGGTAACAACACAAAGGGCGGCGTGCCGCTCGACATGGCCAAACCGTACCCGAGGTGTTGGTGTTGGTAAGTGAGCTGCAGACGCTTCTACGACTGCAGCCAGTCGCGATCTCTGCGGAAGTGGAGGCACCGCAGCTGTTCGGCCGTCTTTCCGATGAGATCGCCTTCGCTGATCATGATCTCATCTCCGTACCATGCCATTGTCTCGCTGGCGGTTCCGTCGCTCCAGCGGACTACGGCGCGGCGTGTGCCTAGCGATCCGAGTGGGAGGTCCTCGAACCGCAGGACCTCCTCGACGGTCGGGCTTGGCGCGCGACGGCTCATCGGCGTCAGACTAACTTCGCGGGCGCACGCGTCAAGCGCGGGTTGGTCGGTCAGCGAGTACAGGACGCCGTCCGGTGATCTGTGCTGGTCTCCGATCTGCGCGAGCGCGGCGGTCATCTCGACGGTGAGCCGGTCTCGCAGTGCGTCCCGGTATGCTTGGTCGGGCGATTCGAGCAGGTCCGCGCCCGCGTAGGCGGCGATGATCTCTGCTTCGGCATGGATGGCGTCGGTTAGCGATTCCTGCCAGATCTCGTCTCCGATCTCGTACCGCGACGCGCCGGGAACATGGACGTTGAGCACCATCATCTCGGCTCTCCGGTCGTCTCGGTCAGAATGGCTTCAACGGCGGTGTGGCGCATGGGGCAGTCGTTGTAGCGCTCGATTTGGGTGAGGTAGTCGGCGATCAGCGCGTTGAGCGCGGCGTTCGCTCCGTGGCCTTCCTGCTCGAGGCCTTGCTCGACGACGTAGGCGCGCTCACCGCCCGCCAGGGCGTAGTCGGTTAGGACCACGACCCCGTCGACGCGTTGGCCGGCGAGGACGCGCTCGGTGCCGGTGGCGGTGGTGTACCGCGCGAGCTCTCGTGGCTCGCCGACGGTCGGGGCGGCGGCGCTGGTGTCGGTTGTGGCCGTGGCGGTCATGACCGCTGGCTCCAGGTAGCGCTGACTGGCAACGTGCGGATATTCGAACTGCCGGAATACATCTGTGCTCCTTGTCGGAGGGCCTTTGACGAGGTCCGCGTCAGCGGACCTTCATTGCCATCCAGCCGGAGCGGACCGGCGGTCAAGGGCGGCCCGACAGGGCCGAGCAAAGCGAGCCGCGAAGCGGCGCCCTTGACGGCCGCGGAGCGGAGGCTACGAAGGCGGAGCTACTGGCAACAACGAGATGGGCGACCTGATCGACCGGGAGCACCATCGGTTTGACCGTGCCGAGACCGCCGCTCTGGCGGCGAAGCGCTCAAGCAACGCCAGCGTGGCCAGTCCTGCGCTGGGTCGCGCTGAGGCGAATACCAGGTGCCGCCCAGCGCTCGCGGCGCATGTCCTGGTAAGCGCGGGAACCGCGTCTCTGACGGCGCCGCTCCTAAGCTCAGACTGTCGGACAGCGCCGTCGGCGACCGACACTGGCGTCCAGGCGCCGCAGCGGCGACAATCGCCCACTCCAGTGACTGACGCAAGGACGCACACCCTCGCCTCCGCCGTGGCCCGCTACCACGCCGGCTGCTTGCGGGTCATCGGTGCACAGAACGTCGCCCAGACCGACGTCCGCACCGCCAAGAAGGCCGCGCACCCCTGCGACCTCGGCCTTCTGCTGGACCGGGAGTGCCTGCTGCGCCACGGCGAGGTGACGGTCGAGGCGCCGGAGCCGCCGACGGTCAACACGCCGGCCGAGCGGGAGCTGTACCTCAAGCGCCTGGCGGTGTGGGAGCGCCTGCGCGACCTGGCCACCACGGCTGCCATGGAAAGCTACGCCAAGGAGGTCATCTACGCCGGGCCCCTCGTCTCCGGAGTGCTCTACGAGAGGACAGGTGGCAGCAGTGAGCCGGTGCTGGCGCCGCTGGTCCTGCAGACGGTCACCGTCGAGGCGCAGCCGGACGGTTCGATCGTCATCGCCCGTACGGACGAGCCGCCGCGCTTTAACACCTCGGTGTGGGCCAAAACGTTCGACAAGGCGCACGCCGACCAGATCGTGACGCTGGGCATCGATGCGCAGGCCGACCTGGCCGAGGGCTGGGACGACGAGCGCGTCGCCGAGCTGCTGCACGGCATCCGGTCGGTGTTCCCCGGGCTGGCGCTCGGCGACCTCGACGACAGCCTGCGGCCGTGGCCGGAGCGCCCGAGTCCTGCACAGGCGGCCAAGCTGCAGCCGCACGCCCGCGTCCTCGG
This sequence comes from uncultured Actinomycetes bacterium, assembly GCA_937888775.1. The sequence continues at coordinate 21,368 of CALAQT010000531.1, forward strand.
CGGCGCGGCGCTGTACCTGGCCAACAAGTCCTCGCCGTACCTGCTCGCGGACCTGGATCGCATCGCGAAGGCGCCCGACGGCTTCGTGCACGCCGACCGGCCGCTGTCGATCCTGCTCAGCCCGCCGGCCGACGAGGCGCGGCCCGAGCTCGAACACCTCGACATCCACGAGGTCGTCTTCCCGTTCCCGTCCAACAACCCGCAGCGGCGCGTGGTCGACGCCGTCGAGAAGAACCGCATCGTGGTGGTCCAGGGCCCACCGGGGAACGGCAAGAGTCTCACCATCGCCAACCTCGTCGCCCACCTGGTCGCCGAGGGCAAGCGGGTGCTGGTCTGCTCGCACAAGGAGCAGGCCCTCACCGTCGTGCGCGAAAAGCTCGATGAGCTGCAGCTGCGCTTCCTGTATGCGTCGATGATCGGCACCAGCGCGAACACCAAGCGCGAGCTGCAGGGCCAGATCCAGGACGTGCGCGGCTTCTTCGGCCGCGTCAACCAGCACACGCTGCGCTCGCAGCTCAAGGAGGTCACCGAGCGCCGGAGGCGCAACGGCGAGCACTACCAGGAGCTACGCGACGATTTCAACGACCGCGCCGAGGCCGACCAGGCCGACGCTGAGCGACTCCTGCTGTCCATCGAGGACGTGGCGCCGATGCCGGCCGATGATCCGGTCATCTCCCACGCCGACCGCGAGGAAGCCCTTTGCGCGGTGCGCCGCTTGGACGAGCTGGCCCGCGAACATCACGGGGTGTGGGCGAAGCTATGCGCCAGCGAGGTCGCGAGCGAGCCGGCCAACGGCTCGCGCCAGGCGCTGCTGGGCCGCTTCCTGGATCTGCAGGAGGCGCGGATCCACGCGGCCACCGACAGCGCGGTGCAGGACCTGGTTCGCCAGTGGCAGCCGATCATTGACCGGGACGCCGCCCAGCTCGAGACGGCACGCGGCGCGGTGCGCGCCGTCGAAGACGCCCTGCGGGCGCCGATGGTGTCAGCCGAGGACGACGCCGACCCGGCGCGGGTGCGGGCGTTCGCCCGCGCGTTGGTGGCCAACCCGGACGCCCACGTTGACGCGGCGCAGGCGATCGTCGAGGTGGGCGAGGCGCTCGAGGCCGCGCGGGGGCTGCAAGGCGCGCGGAGCCGTCTGGCGGTCGAGGTGGCCGACCGGCGCGAGCAGGTGCTCGCATACCACGAGCAGCTCCGGTCGTTCGTGAAGCGCAAGGCCGCACGTCGCTGGCTCGACGAGCAGGCGCTGGGTGCCGCCGGGATGGACGCAGACCAGCTCCGCGAGTGGGCCGGCTTCTGGGGCGCCTGGCAGAAGGTCCGCGACGTCTGCGATGCGCTCAGCGGCGAGCTGCGCCTCGAGCTGGCCGACCGCTACGACCCCGGCGCCGTGGCCGCGCACCTCACCAGCGTCCGCCGGGCCGTCGCTCTCGCAGAGGGCGTGCAGGCGGCTCGTGCCGAGGCCCGCGAGACGGGGGCCGTACGCCTGCCGGTCGAGCCGGTGGTGGCCGAGCTGACCGAGTCGGCGCTCGAGCAGCACGCCGGCCGCTGGGAGCATGCGCTGGCGGCGCTCGACGCCGACAGCGCGGGCAACGATCTGAAGACCGACCCCGCGCTCGCGTTCACGGCCAGCGGCCTGCGCGCACTCGACCGCGCCGTCGATGAGGAGCGCTACGACGACGCCCGGTGCGAGCTAGCCGATCTGCACGCCGTCCTCGCGGCACTGCCGGCGCTGGCCGAGCGCGCGCGCCTGCTCCAGGGGCCAGCCGGCGCCCTAACGCAGTCGGTGGCTGCCATCGAACGGGCAGCCGGCGACGACGCACCCCTGCCGGCCTTCCTCGGCGACCTCGAGCGAGCGTTCGAGGCCCAGCCGACCGTGGCGCGCCTGGGCGAGATCGCCACCGGCCAAAGCACACGCGAGCTGGCCACGGAGCTCAAGGCGCTGCGCGACACCATCCTGGTCGACGCCAAGCAGTACCTGTCTCTACGCATCCAGGAGCGCATCTACGAGGGTTTCCGCCGCCCAGCCTTCACGGCCAGCCTGGAGCGCTTCCGCAAGGCGATCGCCACCTCGGCCAAACGCTTTGACCGCATCGAGGAGCTCAAGAACGCGCCGGACTTCGACGTCGACGTGCTCACCGAGGTGTTCCCGTGCTGGATCATGCGCCCCGAGGACGCCTGCCGCATGTTCCCGTTGCGGCACGACATCTTCGATGTCGTCATCTTCGACGAGGCCTCGCAGTGCAACCCCGACCAGACGCTACCGATCTTCGCCCGCGCGCAGCACGCGGTCGTCTTCGGCGACCAGAACCAGCTGTCCAACGAGGACCTCAAGCGCTCCCTGGCCGGCGCCTCCAACAAGAGCCTGCTCGTACAGTCCGGCCTGACCGAGCTCGACCCCTCAGGCGTATTCGACCAGACCGAGAACAGCCTGCTAGGCCTTGTGTCCTTCCGAGACCAAGCGCCAATCGTGCTCAACGAGCACTTCCGCTGCCGGCCCGAGCTGGTGGCCTTCTCGAACCGGCGCTTCTACGCCGACGGGCTGCGCGTCATGCGCGACGCCGAGGACGATCGTGGTCTGGGTCCAGCCATCGTCATCCACGAGCTACGCGGCGTGCCGCCGCTGGGCAAGAACAAGGTCAACACTTATGAGGCCCAACGGCTGGCGGAGGAGCTCTGCCGACTGCTGGAGGAGCCGGCCTACGCCGAGCTGAGCTTCGGGGTGCTGTCCCTGTTCCGCGAGCAGATCGAGCACATCGAGTCGCTCGTCGACGCGCGCGTGCCCAAGGCGGTGCGCGCGCGCCGGCGCCTGATCTGCTCGACCGTCGACGGCTTCCAGGGCGACGAGCGTGACGTGATCCTGTACTCCTGGCGCTACTCGGAGAGCCAGAGCCCGTCCATCCTGGCCTTCACCAACGGCAAGACCGGCGACCAGCGTGTCAACGTCGCACTCACCCGCGCCCGCCACCAGGCCATCCACTTCATCTCCGCGCCGATCGACAAGTTCCCCGGCTCGGGCAACGCCGGCCAGTTCCTGCACCACGCTGCCGAGCCAGAGGAGCTGGTGGCGGTCATCGAGGCCCGGGCGCACAAGGAGCCCATCACCGACGCGCGCGCTCGGGCCGCGAAGGCGCTGCGGGACGCGCAGCTCGGCGTAGCGGAGCAGTTCGTCGCCTGCGGCGTCGGCGTCGACCTCGTCGTGCACGACCCCGCCACCTGGGCGCGCTCGGCCGTGTTCATCGACGGGCGCATCGACACGGCGCCGCCGCCCACCGCCGACCGCCGCGTCGACGCGCAGGGTCTGCTCGAGCGCGCCGGCTGGACGGCCCAGCGGGTGCTAGCCAAGGAGGCGCTCGGCGACCCGGAGGCGCTGGTGGCAACGGTGCGCCGCGCCCTCGAGCGCTGCGGACCGCGCGTGCGCCCCGACCTCGGCGCCGAGCGGCACTTCGCGTGGGACGTCGAGCCCGAGCCCGAGGATCAGCTGTCCACCGTGATCGCGGCCGTCGCGTCGGCATCCATTGCGCGCGAGGACATGGCCGACTACCACTGGCCCGCGCCGTCGGTGGAAGCCCGCCTCGAGGCCGGCGAGGACGTTTTCCAGTCCAACTTCGAGCGCGACCTCTACGACCGCTTGGCAGTCGACGAGGACGTGCAGGTGGTCCCGCAATGGCGCTCACGTGGCAAGTTCATCGACCTCGTCATCACCGACCGCGCTGGCCGGCGCCTGGCCATCGAGGCCGACGGCGAACAGCACCATGAGACCGTCAACGGCGAGCTCATTCCCGAGGACGTATACCGTCAGGAGCTGCTCGAGAAGGTCGGCTGGGTCTTTCACCGCATCCGACTCAGCGAGTACCAGCGCGACCCCGAGCGTCACATCGAGGACGTGCGGCGTCACCTTGCCCAGCAGCCGGTCAACGATCGCCTGGCCGCCGAGGTCTGGGACGAGGATGACGTGTCCCTCGACGACCTGGAGGATCTCGTACCCGGCGGCGAGGCGCAGGACCTGGCCGAGCCGCGCCACGGCGCGGCCGCCTTGATCGTCGACGACGCCCAGCCCCGCCTCAACGGGGAGGAGCCGGAGAAGCTCCCAGACGACGACTTGGCAGAGCTGGGCGTCAAGGCCACCGTCCACCTCGGCCCGTCCCCGATGCCGGACCAGTTCGAGCTGCCCGACATCGCGCCGGCCGTCGTCGAGGCGGAGGACGGTGAGCACGACGAGGACGTCATCGCGTGCCACGAGCCGGTCGCGCTCGAGCTCGATCCGGACGGGTACGCCGGGGCGCACCTGCATGACGTCCCGCTGGCGCTGTGGCCGCAGCAGATCGCCCTCGTGGTCGCGGGCCAAGGCGGCGTGGACGAGAACGAGCTGCCACAGGCATTGGCTCAGCACTTCTCCATCGAGGTGCCGCACAACCGCCGCCGCCTACTGAGCAGCTTCGCCTGGTCGGCCAACGGCCGTCACTTCATCACCAAGGAGGGCGACCGCTGGCTGCCCGGCACCGTCGCCCCGCACCCCATCGAGCACCTTGGCAGCTGGACGATGACCGAGATCGAAGACCTCGTGCGCGAGATGCACGCCGCTGGTACCGCCGACGACGACCTCTTCGAGCAGGTGCTTGAGGTCGTGTGGCACTCCTCCGCCCGGGTGCCCAAGCCAGTCACCAAGGCGGTCGGCTCGGCGATCTACGCCGTGCGCGGACGGCGCTAAGCCGCATCCAGCTCCCGCCGTCGCAGTCCGCCGGCCCAGGTCTTGCCGGCGGCGCCCGGCGTGCGCAGATCGAGCGCCCATTGCAGCGGCGACGGCTCCGCCGACGGAGACTGTGCCGCTCTGCTGAGTCAGCTGACGTTGCCGACAACAGATCGACCTCGCCGCGCTGAGCGCGGCACCACCACGAGACGGCAAGCAACGCTACGGCGGTGGCCGCCCTAGTAGGCTGGGATGCGCCCCGCGCTGGCGGACGCTTCGACCCAAACGGCGGATGCCAAGCGCCAGTAGCTTGAACTGCTTGATCCGTTGCTCCTGCTTCCATCAAAGCGCGCGCATCTTGCGTCCGTGTCTGGGCACCCGCAATGCGCGGATTCGAAGTGCGCACGACGCTTCCCCAAGACGGGCCTGGGGAGTAACGGCTCGGTCTTCACCGCCAAGTCGCGTTGACTGGGAACGTGCGGATATGAGAAGCGCGGGAATAGCCCGCCTGGCTGCTGGCTTGTGTGGTGTGGGTGGTGTTCATGCGACGGTCGTCGCAGGCGGCGGTGGGCCGGAACCCGAGCGAAGCGAGGGCGCGTCAGCGAGCCTCGAAGGGGCTTGTAGGCCCTAGGCGTCGTCTGCGATGGTCCCGGCGCGGTGAACAGCACCCGAACCTGTCCGGATCTGGGTGGCCGTCGGTTCCGCGGCCGGGTTGAGGAGCGGCGCCCGGAGGGCGGCGCGGATCAACCTGGCCGCGCGCGGGCTGTCGGATCCCTCCCCGGTGTCAGAGGTCGACGCTGGGTCCGATGCCTGGCAGCGGCTTGCGTCCTTCGGTCCAGCCAGCGGGAGACGCATCGGGGTGCACGAGCCGCGGCGGCGGCGATTGGTGCCGCCCAGCCAGGTTTCCAAATCGAAGGGCAGCTTCAAGTCGTGTTTCGAACTGGCTAGCAGTTTCCAGCGAGGTCGCCACATCGACGATCTCGCATTTGGCGAATCTCAGGGCAGGCGCGTCCGCTCCGAGCAGGAGCATCAGCCAACCGAAATCGGGATCGCGCTCGTGCTGCTCGTCCATGCGACAGCGGCGCGGCCGCGCGCGATCTCGACGGTGGAAACAGCTTAGGTTCTGGCTCCTACGCCGCGAGTCGCATAGCGGCGGTTCCGGTCAAGGCTGGTGCGTTATTCCGGATTCAATTGGGCCTCGTCGACATCGGAGAAACCAGCAGGCCTCGCCCCGATAGCCCGGATAGCCCGGGTAGCCGCGAAACGGAGTTCGCTTTATGAGCCGGTACCCGACGACTGGGGATCAGTAGGTGGGGCCGCGAGGCTGCGGCATTGGACCGATGCCGTAAGGCAGGCTCGCGTGCGACGCTATTCCCGGACGGACACTGCTGACCCCTGGAGGGCGGCTGCAATGGCGACGAGCACGACGGGGACTGGTCCGCGGGCCGGCGAAGCGCGGCCCGTAGACCGCGCCCGGACCGCTTGGCCCGACATGACCCTGCCGTTGGTCGTCGACGACGCGACCACACGGCGCTGGGAGGAGGCGGACACGCAGGGGTCGCCCGACGCCGCCTACGCGGTCGGGATGGTGCTCGCGCAGCGCGGCGACAAAGACGGAGCGCTGGTGGCATGGCGGCGGGCCGATGCACGCGGCTCCGCGCGTGGTGCCTGTGCCGTCGGCGCGGCGTTGTGGAGCCTCGGTCGCCACGAGGCTGCCGAGGCTGCTTGGCGGCGCGGCGCCGAGCGGGGCTCAGCGGGGGCGGCCTACTCGCTGGCAGCGCTCGCCGCGACGCGCGGTGACGAAGCCGAACTCGGACCGCTCGTCGACCGTGCGCTGGCGCTCGCGCAGGCGGCTGACGAGGGAGGCTCGCCCGACGGCGCGTGCCTGGCGGCCCAACTGCTCGCGTGGAAAGGCGAGGCAGCCGCCAGCGAGGCGGCGGGCCGACGAGCGCGGGGTTGCCGTGGCGTCTTACGTCCTCTCGTATCTCGAGTACAAACGCGGTGACATGCCGGGCGCGGAGGCAGCCATTGCGCGGGCCGACGAGCGCGGCCTGGCGGCCGGGGCGTTCGCGCACGGCAACTTCCTCGGCATGGCCGGCGACCGGCCGGGTGCACAGGCCGCGTGGCGACGCGCGCGGCGGCTGGCGGTTGCCCAGGCGGACCCCGCTACGCGGGTCGCCGCCCAGCGGGCTCTTCACCCGCCGGCTGCGACGTGGCTGCGGGCACATCGCCTCCGCACGCTCCTCCTCGCGATTGGGCTAGTGACGATCGGGGTGTTCGTCGCCGTTCCGGCGGCGGTGGCGGTGCTGCTTGCGCTCGTCGCGGTTTACGCCTGGCACCGCCCGCTGGTTCCCGGCTCGCCGATGAACGCGGCGCCGATCGACAGCGGGACAGGGCTCAACATCGGCGGTCTATCTGTGTCGGGCGACGTCGGCGTCCCCATGGAGCCTTCAGATCAGGCGACGGCGGTGCGCCCGGCGTCACTTCGCGACACCGCCTACGCGCGCATGCTGCCTGTGGCGCTGGGCGGGGCTGCGATCGTCTTCGCCGCGTGGGCGGCGCGCGCCATCGACATCGACAGGATCCTGCGCGGCGGCTCCCTGGCGTACGCGCTAACCATCGTATGGCTGGTCGCCTGGGCTGCGCCGTCCGTGCTGGCTCCCCCCAGCGGCGACGAGATCGCGAGCCCGGCACCCGAGGACGAAGGCAGCATCGCGGTGGACGTCGCGATTCCCACGCCTGTGCCGTTCTCGAGTTGGACGATCCACATCGCGATCGGCGAGCCGCGGCTCATGCCGCTCGTCGACTGGGTCACCGCGCGACGGCGGGCCGACGCCGGTCGCGGCATGTGGATCCGGAAGGCACGGGGCCTGCTTTCGCTGGTGGGGTGGCTTCTCGTTGCCGCCTTCTTCGCCGCGATGGCGGTCGTGCCGGCGCACGCGGATGTGCTCCGCGCGGCCCGCGACACCGGCAGCGCGCTGATCGCGATGAGCGTCCTCGGGATCGGCGTCGGACGGTGCCTCGTGCATGCGGCCTGCGGAGTGCGCGACGCTGGTCTCCGCGAGATCGCCGCGTCGGTCAGCTACCTCATTGCCGTCGCCGCTGTGTTCGCCGCCGCCTGGTGGCTCGGCCTGCTTGGCAGCTGGCTTGCGGTCCTCCGCTGGATCTTCTAAGCCGTTGGCGCACACGCTCGTCAGGCCCTGAGGCCGAACCGCTTTACGAGAGGACCGATGTGCTCGGGTCCTCGCCCTACGCGATGAGCGACCTGCCTTGCGCGGAAAGTGCGCCTCCAGGCCGGGCTGCCGGAAGTCGAGCTCAGACTGGCAAGTGGGTTGAGCGGCAACAGCGGTCATTCGCGCGACGAAACGGCTGCGCGCGTAGAGCGGACCCGGACGTAGTCGGCGTAGGTGGCGCCGGCGAGGCGCACCCTCTGCGCTGCGCGCGCTTGGTGGATCCCGATCCGCTGGCGAGGATCGGTGCCGGGAGCCGGGCGGCGAGTGCGAGCAGCGCGCCGTGGCGTCCCTCGGTGCTGCGCGCGATCCCGTAGCGCTTGAGCCGGCAGCGGAGCGTGTCGGCGGTGATGTGGGTTCCCGCGTGCCGGCCCGGGAACAGCCAGCCCTCGGTTCCGAGCCTCGTGCGCTGGTAGCGGAGCGCGAGCGCGATTGCGGCGAGCGGCTCCGGTAGCGGTATCGCGCCGCGGCCGAGCTGGAGCGTCGTCTGGCCGTCCTGGTCGACGCCGATTGCGGAGGTCTTCAGCGCCGCAATGTGGATGAACGGCCGGCCGTAGAGCAGCAGCACGGCGCCGGCGAACCGGTCGCGCAGCTCGATGTCCCGGTCGTGCAGCAGCCGACCGAGGAGGGCGAACCGCTGGTCGTCTGAGAGCGATGGTCGAGTTGGGAGGCGGTCGTCCCACTCGACGTCGAGCGGCCCGGTCACGCCGGCGCGCTCTAGCCATTGCAGGAACAGCCGGATGCGCCGGCGGATCAGCGAGCCGCCGGCGACCCATTCGTCGACGAGGTCCTGGCGCAGGTCTGCGAGTTCGAGCTGCTGCTCGTGCAGCCAGCTGACGAGCTTGATCGCCTCGGTCACCTGCGATTTGGCGTACTTCAGCGGCGGGTAGCTGCTGCGGCCGCGATGCTGAGCGCTGTGCGCGAGCTTGTGCGCCACCTGCCAGAGTTGCGTAGGCGCGCACGTGCGCGCGATCCGGACCGGGAGCAATCTCGCGGACGGCCCGGGCGTGCCAGGCGAACCGCGCGCTGTACTCGTCGCGCGGCGCGAGCACGCCCGCGTCGACCAGCGCGGCGCGGACGAACGCGACCGGATTGGGCACCGCGATCGCCGCCTCGTCAAGACCGCGATGGGAGATCTCGATCTCGCCGGCTAGCAGCCGGCGCGTGACATCGAAGCCGGGGGTGTAGAACCAGCGCAGCACCGAGGCCGGGTTCTCGGCGCCGACCAGGCTCTCGAGAAACGGCGCCAGCGCGGCTGCGACGCTCGGGTCGGCGCCGGCCGCCAGCTCGGCGACCCGCTCGCGCAAGCGGCAGCTCGGGCACAGCCCCTTGATCAGCGGCGCCGTCGATTGGCAGGCCTCGCAGGGGCGGGTCGTTCCGCCGCGTTTGCGATCACAGCTTGAGCAGATCACGCCGCCATCGACGCGGCGATGCCTGGGTCGCAGCTCGCCGCAGTCCATGCACACCGTCGCCCGTCGCAGCCGGGTGCAGTTCTCGCACACCGGCTCCGGGCTGCTGGCGTGAAAGCACGGGCGCTCGCGCCTGCAGTCGCTGCACACTGCGAGCGGGAGCTGGTAGCAGCAGATCCCGACCGCCGGCGAGTCGTCGGTCGCCTTGCAGGCGATCCTGGCCGTCTTGCCGCACAGCCCGCACGTTCCCGGCCGCCGCGGTGCGCAGCTGACGCAGATGTCGGGTGCGCCGTCCCGGGCGCGGATCTGGATCCGCCGGACCTTGCCGCACACCCCGCACAGTCGTTTGCCCGACGGTCGTCCCACGGCTTCTCGTGATCACCGTGCGGGTCGCTTGAGCCGCGCATGCTTGGGCTTGAGGTCCTTGGGGATCTCGCGACTGCTCGCCGGCTCCTCCTTGGCTGGCGCGGCGACGTCCGTGCGGCGGACGAGCTCGCCTGGCTGGCAGCCCAGGATCTCGCGCAAGACCATCAGCAGCCTGAGGTTCAGCCGCTCCGGCCGACCGGTCACCAGCCGGAACACCTGCGAGTCCGACAGGCGGATCCCGTGCTCGCGTAGCCGCGGAATCAGCTCGGTTGCTTTGAACATTCCGTTCTCGGCCATCAACACCCGCAGCCGCCACTCGTAATCGATCGCCATCAGCCGCCACCTCCGAGCTGCGCGAGCTGCTCGTCGATCGCGGCGCGCACCAGCCGGTCCTTGAAGTCGTCGCCGACCGACACGTAGATCGCGGTCGTCGCGGCGTGGCTGTGCCCGACCTGGTCCTGGATGAACTTCGCCGCCCACCCCAACTCCGCCAGTTGCGTCACATAGCTGTGCCGCAGACAGTGCGGCGTCAGCATCGGATCAAGCCCCGCCTCCGCCCGGATCTCGGCGAACCGCTCATTCACGTACAACAGCGACAGCCGCGTACCACGCTCGGTCACGAACACCGCCGGATGCGCCGGGCAGCCAAACGCCGGCCGGATCTCGGCCAGCTACTGCTCGACGACATCGACCGCCCACTCGAACACCGTCAGCACCGTGCGCCGCTGCGGCCCACCGCCGCGCTTGGCCTTCCCCCACCGCACGTGCACCTGCCCGAACGCTCCGAACTCGAGCAGCTTCGGATGCGGCCGAAAGTCGACCACGTCAAGCGAGGCCAACTCGCCACGCCGCAGTCCCCACGCGAACTTGACCTTGAACATCGCGTCATCCCGCCACGCCTGCAGCACCCCCTTCCGGCCCCGCGAGCGGCAGCTCTCGATCCTTACCTCGCCCGCCGCGAAGAACGCCTCCAGCTCATCGACCGTCAGCGGCCGACGCCGCGGGTCACCCTCAAACTCGTCCAGATGCGCCACCAGGTTGCGCTCGCCGAACAGCTGCCCCGGCACGTGGCCGAACTCCCGCTGACAGATCGCCGTCCACGGGTAGCGCCGGTCGCACACATACTCCGAGAACAGCTTCAACCGCAGCTGATAAGCCCGCAGCGTCGAGCGCGCCAACCGCTCCGGCCGCGACAGCAGATCCTCGAAGTACTCATCCACATGCGACGCCCGCCACTCCTACGGCCAGCAGCCCACATGCTCCCGGAAGCGGCGCACCCCAGCGTCGTTCGCGCGGATCGTCTTCGCCTTCAGATACCTGGCCGCCTGCTGACTGCGCCACCCCGACAGCATCGCCTCGAACACCGCCTGCTCCATGTGCAGCGGCCGGACCCCGGGCCCGAACACTCGCGCGAGGGCGACATCGACGTCCGCCTCCGTGTACACGCCGTGCGGGCTCAACAAGCTCTGCATCAACCGCGACTAGATCGCATCAGATGCGAGTCCGCCACCCACGGTCAGCAACGATTCCGCTCGTTGCGAGCAATTCCGCCGCGATCACCATCGACGACCGGCGCCGATCGCTGCCAGCATGTTCGCTCGCAGCGACCGGGTCGACTCGCATCTAATGCGACCACCGACACTTCGAGCCGAATCCCGAGACCTCGAACGGTTTGATGGAGCAGGTGAGGTCGTCGTTGAGCTCGCGGGCGGCGCGCTCGGCCTCGAGCTCCGCGAACGTGAAGCCCGTGCTGCGGATCGCCTGTAGCCGGCGGATCTCGGCGCTCGCCTGGGAGCGGTTGTGTGGGGTCGTGAATGTCTGGCCGGCGCGGTGCGCGAGCTTGCGCAGGTAGGCGAGCTGCTTGCGGGTCGGGGCCAGGGGGTCGCTGGCGATGTTGGGCACTGGGTCGCTCCTGTCGGTCGGGGTGTGGGCGTGCCCTGCCCAAACCGTGCCGGCGTGTGCGATGTCAAGCCGATGAACCGGACTCTCGTCGTACCGCCGCCCCGGGGCCGGTCTCGGCCCTCTCCTTTCCCGCGGGGCGGCGGGGCTTCTCATCGGCTTGACAGGTGCGCGCTGGTGCGATGGGCTCAAAGGGCTGCCCATCACCCGGCCGGTAGTTCGGCGTGTCCTTGTGCTCAGACCACCGCCCGACACGCGCCGACCACAGCCGCACGGTCTGCTGCGAGCTCGCTCAAACTTGCCCGGCGGCACTACTCCGGTCGCGACCTCGCGGTCAGCTGAGACGCCGGGGGAGTCGCCCTGGGAGTCAGACTGACCGCGGACTTGTTCCGCCGCGCGGTGAGGCCTCGACGACCGGTTCGCGGGCGGTGCAGGCGCGGCATCGGCAGTCGTGCCTGCAGGTGCATTCGACCGTCGGGCGACCGTCAGCGCGAGGGTGGCCGTAGGGTAGGTCTGACCAGCCGTCGCGGCGCAGCTTTGCCCACACGTTCACGACGGTGTGGAGACCGCCGGTAGCGATCAGGGTGCCGTGGCGGGTGCGAAGCTCCCACACCCCCGGGCTGATGCGGGTGATCGTCATGCGACCACCGCCGCGGGCTCGCCGACTTCGTTGACGTTGTTGTCGGCCGGTTCGGTGTGCAGGGCGGTCTCGATCCTGCTGGCGAGCCGGTCGATCAGGCCGGCGGTCTGCTCGAGCACTTCCAGATCGGCGTCCTCGGCCCATGAGGTGAGGTACGGGATCGAGTATTCCTCCGCTGCAATTCCAAGCGATCTCACGCATGTAAAAGCGACCGACTCAGCCACCAGTTCTTCGCTGGCGTAGTCCAGCTCGGGGTCTTCGGGCTGCCGGTCCAGGCGGACGATTGCGTGCGCGAGCTCGTGGCAGAAGGTCTTGACCTTCTGGTTGGCGGACAGCTCGGCGTCGATCGTGATCCGCTGGGTATTGATCTCGTAGCAGCCGTGCGCGCGTCCGGGGAGATCGTCGAACCGGACGCCGACCTCGAGGTCGGATGCGAGCGCGATCAGCCGGGGGAGCACCGGTGCGAGGTCCTCGCCGTCGATGTCACGGATCGGCGGTACCAACGGCACCGGGACCGCCGGGGGAGGCATTGCCTGAACTTGATCTTGAGCGAAGACCGGGACGAGCTTGAAGAAAGTCCGTGGCCGCTCGTCGGGGTTGGAGCCGTTCTGCTGCCAGCGCTCGAGCTGCTTGCGCGACGGTGGGCACGGCGCCCAGATCTTGATCGCCCACGCGCCCTCGGGCACGTCGTCGGGCCGCTTCTGGACGCTGTAGCCCAGCTTCAGCCACGCCCGGAACCCGGCGACGCGGGTCGCCGTCGGCCTCGCCATGGCAATCTGGAGCTGGTTACCGAGGCTGTAATTTCTGAAGCTGGCGCGAGCGGTCAGCCAGGCGTTCCATCCGTCTGAGCTGCGGAGCTGCTCGACGGCTTGGCGGGCGTACTCGCGGTCCTGCGCTCGGCGTTCAGCGCGTTCGTCCTCGGTGAGCTGGGGCTTGTGCTTGACGGACATGAAGGCCTCCTGTCGGTTGGTGGCCTCGCCCGGGCGGCGGGCCCGATCCCCGACCCCAACGCACCCGCCAGGGTGCGAACATTGGGAGGGGTCGTGCCCTGCCGCACGGCCGCCACCTCACCCCGCCGTGCCGGCCCTCGACGCGCCGCCTACGGGCGCGGCGCCCTTGGCGTTTCGTGCCGCCCGGCTCGCCGGGCGCGCTTCTCGTCGAGCACGCTCTGGCAGACGGTGCTGATCGCGCGACGATCGGGATTGTGCGGATCGCGGTCCTCGATCTCGGGAACGAGGAAGAACCTCGTGGCGCCGAGGATCGCGACGAGCTCACCGTTGCGCGTGACCAACTGCATCACCATGTAAGAGCCTGGGAGGGACCCGTTCTCACCCCCCTTGCTCGGCGAGCGCGGAACGGAGCTTCCGCCGGGCGCGCAACAGCTGCCGCTCCACCGTCCGTACGCTAAGCCCCAGCATCTCGCTGATCGACTCGTATGTGTGCCCGGCTGCATGTAGTGCCACGATCCGAGCCTGCCGGGCGGTCAGGCCGGCGGCCGCGATCGCCTCGAGCGCCGCGAGCGTCTCCAGCCGCAGCTCGGGGTCGGCGCGCTCGTCGACGGGCTCGAGCTCGCCGCCGTCCTCGCAGACAGGGAGGCGCCGGTCGCGCCGGCCGCGTTGATCGAGCTTGACCGCTTCGCGGACTGCGACCGTGAGCAGCCACGAGAACACGCTCTCGCGGGAGGGCTGGTAGCGCAACAGCTGCAGGAACGCGAACGAGCACGCGTCCTGCACGTTCTCCTCGCTGGTGCGCACGAGCCGGCGGACTTGGCGGGCGAGCTTCGGATGAAGCTCGGCGAACAGTGTCGTCTCGTCACCAACACGGGCTGGCGCGGTCGTGGACATTGAAGGCCGTCCGTTCAGTCAGGTGGCCCACGCCCGGGTGGCAGGGCCGATCCCCGACCCCCACGCGCCCGTAGGGTGCGAACATCGGGAGGGGCCGCGCCCGCCGCCTGGAGCCTCAACAGCAGCCGTTTTGGGCGACGGGATCGGTCGCGGACGGGTCTTCAAGCCCCGCAGATGGCCTCAGAACGCACGGTTACCCGGCCGTGGCGCGCGAACCGCTGGCTCTACTGTGCGCTGGGGTCTCGGCCGCGTTCGTGACCGGGATCCCATCGCGTCAGCAGATGGGTCAGGCGGCCTCTGGCAGCCCGCCGTCGTGGTCGACGTCCACGTCGTCGTCGAGGCCCTCGCCGGCGAGCTCGCCGCCCAGTTGCTCGTCAGCGACGGGCGGGTCCGTGCCGGCGGCCGCCTCGCGCGTCGTTGTGGCGCGCTGCGCGTGTTGCGCCTCCTCGGCGTGCTTGTTCGCAGCTGCGACGGCCTTCTCCAGCTGCTTGAGCGACCCGGGCAGATGCGGGCCAGCGAGCTTCTTCAGCGCTTTCGCGGCGAGGTCGTTGTGCGACCCCCACTGCTGCCGGTAGGTCCCCTGGCTTGCGGGGAGCACCATCCGTGCCGCGTAATGCTCCGCGGCGATCACCACGATGCACCTTCCATACAAATCGCCAGCAGTCCGCCCCGCGTCTACGTAGCGCCACAGCCACTTCAGCGCCGCATCGGGCTGGCGGGCGTCGCCGTCGTCGATTCGCAGCCGGCCGCGGGTGCCGTCCTCGCGGGTCTTGGTCACGTCCTGCCGCAGTTCGCCGATCACGAGCCGGATGCCGGCGACCGCGAGGTGGTGGATCCGCTCCCCCGCCTGCCCGTATCCCGAGGCGTAGTCGGGCCCGAGCAGCGAATAGACGAGGAAGCGCGCGACGTCCATCGATGCTGGGTCGACCGTGGAGAGGTTGTTCATCAGGCTGTCGCCGAGATCGAGGTTCACGCCGTGCGCCTGCTCGGCGAGCTCCCGCAGCTGCCGGCCGCGCTCCCGGTGAGCCTCGGCTACGGGATCGACCGGCGCGCCGCCGGTCCGCTTGCGGTCCTGCTTGCGCTGCTCGGCAAGCTCAGCGGCCTTTACGCGCAGCTGCTCGACGGTTCGCTTCACCGCGCTCTTGACGAGCTCCCGGTAGAGCGGCCGGTCGACGATGATCGCGGCGCCCCGCTCGAACTCGATCAGCACCCCCGCAGCACGCGCCTGGTCGACGTCCTCCTCCGTGAACCGGATCGGCGGGCCCCCATAGGAGTGCGGCGTGATCTGCTTGTGCAGCTTCTCGGCCTCGACGTACAGCTCCTCGGTCTTCTTCCCGAGCCGCAGCTCGGAGATCTCGTGCGCGCTGGCCTGGTTCATGTAGGCGGCGAACGCCTTGACGTTCCCGTCGCGCAGCGCCGAGTCGAGCACCCACCCCGGTTCGCGCGCGAGCCGCTCAGCGGCCCACTCGTTCCCGTCCGCCAGGAACGCGATCACCGCGTCCAGCAGCCCGGACGACACCTTGCCGATCGCCCGGAGCTGATCGACGGCGCTCAGTGCGATCACCCCGGAGCCGATCATCTGCTGCGCCGGCTCCGGGAGCTCGAGTATCTTCACGCGGGCGCTGACCCTGACCTTCGGCCACCCGAGCGCCTGGCCGGCACCGTCCTCGCTCAAGCCCGTCTCCAGCATCGCCTTCTATGTGAAGTCCGGCGTTATCTGAACTCGGCGCCGGAAGGCCTTGACTGCGGCGTTGAGCGGCGTCCGGTGCTTCGCATAATCACAGTCCTTCGAGGAACGCGAGGAGTGTGTCGGCTGGTCGGTAGCGGCCGGGTCGGGTGCCGATCGGTGCGGCTCGTTCGATCGCGTCCTGCTTGAGCTTGTTGTCGGCGTGGAGGTAGATCTCGGTCGATTTGACGGTGGCGTGTCCGAGCCAGAGAGCGATCGTGTAGATATCGACGTTCTCGGCTCTGAGCAGCATCGCGTTGGTATGCCGGAGCGTGTGCGGAGTGATCCGCTTGGTGCTGAGCGTCGGGCATGCATGAGCTGCTGTTGCGATGTGCTTGTCGAGCCGTAGCTCGAACGCTCGGGTGGTGAGCGGCCCACCGCGACGGGTCGGGAACAGCGGATCGCGCGGCTGGCCCTGGCGTTCGCGGAGCCATGTGCGGAGGACCGCGACGGTCTCGTTGGTGAGGATCGCGCAGCGCTCCTTGTTTCCTTTCCCGATCACGCGCAGGTGCGCGCCGGTGGTGAGGCTCGCTTCGGCGGTTGTGAGATTGACGAGTTCGGAGACGCGCACGCCGGTCTGGATGGCGAGGAGCAGCATCGCGTGGTCGCGGCGCCCGACCCATGTGGTTCGATCCGGCGCCGCGAGCAGCGCGTCGATCTCGCTGCGGTCGAGGTAGGCGATGGTGGTTTTGCGGTGGCGTGTGGCGGGGATCTCGAGCACCCGGGCGATGCTGGCGGCGTGCTCGGGGTGGCGCAGCGCCGCGTATCGGAACAGCGAGTGGATCGCCGCGAGCCGGGCGTTGCGAGTCGCGGGGCTGTTCCCGCGCTCGCAGTCGAGGTGCTGGAGGAACGCGCCGATCAGCGGCGCATCGAGGTCGCTGAAGTCGAGGCGGCTTGGCGGCTTGCCGGTCCGCTCCTGCGCGAAGCACAGGAGCAGGCGCATCGAGTCGCGATATGCGGCGATCGTGTGTGGGCTCACCTGGCGCTGGGTGAGCAGTCGCTCGGTGAAGAACGCTTGCAGGGTCGGGGCGAGCTGGGTCATGACCGACCTCCCTGGATTCCTTCGAGCTTGCGGGCGATGGGGAGCATCAGCTCCGGGGTGGCGTGCAGGTACCAGTAGGTCGAGTGCGGATCGATGTGCCCGAGGTAGGTGGAGAGCAGCGGCATCGTGCGTTCGACATCGACGCCGGCTTGATGCCAGCGCACCAGGGTCTGAACAGCGAACGTGTGCCGGAGGTCATGCGCGCGGCGATGCGCCTGCTCGACGCCTGGCCGCGGTTCGACCTGGCGGATCAGCATGCGGAACGTCCGGTCGAACACGCTCACGCTGCCGCAGATCCGCGTCCCGTCCGCGCTGAGGAAGAACGCCGCCGTCGGTGGTCGCGGGCACGCGCAGTCGCGCGCGCGGACGTACTCGTCCAGGGCGTTGGTGGTCGTCTCGTGCAACGGCACGAGGCGTTGCTTTTGCTGTTTGGCGACGCGCAGGCGCAGCATGCCGTCGTCAAGTGAGACGTCGTCGTGGTCAAGCGCGAGCGCTTCGCCGATCCTGATTCCGGTCACGGCGAGGAGTCCGATGATGGTCCGGTAGGTTGCGCCGCGGAGCGTTGGCGTTAACGCGCCAGCGGCGGCCATCAGCTCGGTGATTTCCCGTTCGGAGTAGAGGTAGGGCGTGATCCTTCTCAGCCGGGCCGAGAGCAGACCGGAGGGCGGGATCTCGGATTCCGGATCGAGCGTCGCGAGATATTGCGCGAAGCCGCGCACCATCCCGAGCCGCAAGCTGTGGTAGCGCTCGCTCGCGCCTGGCTGGCACGCCCACCGGAGCGCCAGCTCGCTGGTGATCCGCTCCGCGCCAGCCTGCTCAAGGAACGCGACGAATCCGGTGAGCTCGCGCCCGGCGCGTTCGAGTTCGAACCCGAGCTGCCGCCGGATCAGCAGATAGTCAACGAGGCTCTCGTTCAGCGAGTTCATGCCGCACCACCTTCCGGCCACGGCATCGCGACCGCTCTCAAGGCCGCGTGGTCGACCCGCGCATAGATCGCGGTCGTGTAGAGCAGCTGGTGGCGCAGGACCTCAGCGACCTCCGCCAGCGAGCAGCCCGCACGAAGCATCTCGGTCGCCGCGGTATGACGCAACCGGTGAGCCGCGATCCGTGGCATACCGGCTCGCCGGCAGGCCGCGACGACGGCCTGAGAGACCGCTTGCCTTGTCATCGGCGCGATCGGCGCGGGCAACCGCATGAACACCGCGCGAGAGTCGATCGCCGGCCGGTGCATCAGATACGCGGCGAGCGCCTCGCCGACGTCGACGGGCAGCGGCATCCGATCCTCGCGGCCGCCCTTGCCACGCACGAGCAGCTCGCCCGCGCGCCAGTCGATGTCCTCGAGCTGCATCCCGGCGACCTCGGCGCAGCGCAACCCGAGCCGCGCCAGGAGCAACACGATCGCGTAATCCCGCCGACCGCACGGCCGGTCGCGGTCACAGCTCCCCAGGAGCGCCGTGACCGTCTCGCGATCGACCGCTCGTGGGAGCAGTCGCCCGTTGGTGTCTGCGACCCGTGGCACCGCCCACCGAAGCGGGGCCTCGATCCGCCCGGTCACGTGCAGAAAGACGAGCAGCGGCCGCAGCTTCGAGACCATCCCACGCATGCCACCGATGTTCAGGCGCCGGCTCTCGCGCGCCAAGAACTCGCTCACATCAGCCGCGACGAGTTCCCCGAGGTCCAGCGCGCTGCGGTGCCGCTCTCGATCCTCCAAGAACACGCGCGCGACGCGCTCACATCCCTCGACGGTCCTTGGCGCGAACCGCCGTTCGAGCACCAGATACTCGCGATAGTCGACGAGCAGACGATCGACCGGCCCGGCCGGGGGCTCCGTCTCCGTTGGCACGGCGCCGATCTCACGCAGATACTCCAGCGGCACCCTCAGACTCGATGGCGCCACCCAGTCAACACAACCCGCCGCCCGACGCTCGGCCAGATGCTTCTCCGTGCAACGTCGATCGAGATCGCGTGCCGACAAGCCCTGGCCGTCGAGCCACTCGCTGAGATACGCGAGCTGCCAAAGGCGATCGCGAACGGCCCGCCGACAGATTCCCCGACCCTCAAGCCATACGTCGTAGCCGGCGGCGAACCCGGCCAACGGACCCGGCACCCTCGACGACAACCTCTGTCCAGCCATCGAACACCTCCTGTCGATTGATCGCCAGAAGGCTCGCCCGTAACGGCCCGGCCCGTTGACTTCTGCTCACCGATCCAAGCCCGAGGCTGGGTTAATCCGGCGGAGTGCTGGTTTCGTTCCCATGCAGAACTGTCGCTGGCCGGTCTGGGCAGGCGCGAGGCTGCCGCTGCTTCGTGAAAGCAGGCGTCTCGTTTCGCCTGATCGGAGTGCTCAAACTCCTCACGAAGGAGAGCCAGGCGACGTCGACGCGGACTGCTGCTTCGCCGCGATCGCTAGCAAGATCGCTGCAAGCATCCCGGCCAGCAGGCTCTCCCTATCCGCGCAAGGCAGGGCGGTGCCTGAGCGCGCCGACATGCCCGCGCCACTGTGAAAGCGGGGCGACCTATACGCTCGTTGTGGGAGATGCTGCACCACGCTGGCAAACCAGGAGTCTGCGGCCCTTAGCGAGCTGATGACCGTCGTCCAGAGCGCAACTGCCAGCGACACGATCCGCTACGGCCCAGCAGCAGAGTTCGAGTGGGAGCCTGGACGCGGCGAGCACGGGGCACGAGGATGAGCCGAATCTCGCGGCAGAGTGGCGGCTACATGTGCGTCAGCTGTGCTGGCAAAGAGCGGACCATCGGATCGCGAGTCGTCAGGGTTTGACCGGGATGACGTCGAATGGTCCGTGGAAGATGATCACGAAGAGGCAATGCTGACCGGGAGCCGGGGCGTGCTGCATCACAACTCCGGCGGGGTGGTGGGCGTAGGAGCCGGGACCAAGCTGCTGTCCGTCGAGCTGCATCGCTCCGTCCAGCACGACGATCGTGTGGGCGGCGCTGTGGCGGTGCGGCTGCGTGCGCAGACCCGGCGGGTACCGAACCACATAGTGCTCGGCGCCCGAGGAGGGGTCGTGGTAGAGCAGCCTTAGCCCGATCGGCCGGTCGTACACCTCAGGCTGGGATTGCTCCAGCTCGATTGATGCCAGATGATCCAGGAGAACTGTGGATGGCGTCGTCATCTGGCGTCGCTCGGCCACCGCTGCCACAGACCCTCGTGGTCTTCGACGAGAACCGAGGCGTAGTCCTCAAGCAGCGGCATCAGCTGGTCCTCGAGCTGGCCGGTCCACTCCGGGCCCTCATAGAACGCCCGCTTGAGCGCGTCTCTGCTCGCCCCGGTCGGGAACGCACGCAGCCACACGAACGTTACGGGGTCATCAAGCGACGGGAACGGACCGAGCACTCTCATGCCTAGCTTGCGGTGGAGTGGAAACGCGAGCTCGCGCATCAGAGTTATCAGCCGCTCGCGCTGGCCGTCACGGGCGCGGTAGGTGCGCACCTCGATGACCGCCTGCTTTGCCTCCGGCTCCTGCTGCATGGTTAACATTTAGTCATCGCCGACGGCCCAGCACAAGAAGGCACTTTCGCGTCACCGACGCACCTCGCGGAAACCTCGCCCCCGGCGAGCCCCTGTCCGCTAACCGCCGCGCTCGCTGTCTTGGGCGGTAAGTGGAACCTGATCGTGCTCTACTGGCTGGCCGAGGGAACGCAACGGTTCAGCGACCTACAACGGCTGATGCCTGATGTAACCCACAAGATGTTGACCAGCACTTTGCGTCAGCTCGAGGCGGCCGGTCTGGTCCAGCGCTGTGTCTATCCCGAGGTGCCACCGCGGGTCGAGTACTCGCTCAGCGACCACGGGCGAACTGCTCGACCGGTGACCGATGCCGTGCGGCTGTGGGGGCACCAGCACCTCAAACACAAGGCGACATCGGACGCCGACCACCGATCGGACGACGCCGTCCGCATCGAGTAGACAGGCGGTACTTACTCCATTCCGCGATGCAGAAGTACCGCGTCGACGCTAGAGCAGGGCTCTCGCCCATCCCGGGTTCGGGACCTGATATTCGCCAATCTCGCGTCGCATGACGGCGCCCGACTCGCGGTGGAACGCGAGCGCCCTCGTATCCGCGCAAACCGAGACCGACGTCAGCGGCGCCGAGATGCCCGTCGGAGCTCAAGAGCAGGTCCGCGCTCCTTTCGTTCCGTAGCGGGATCGGACTGCGGGACGGTGAGGGCAGCGGTTAGATGTCCGCGGGCGTCGCGGTCATTTCGCCGCCGGCATCGCCGGTGTTGACCGTGCCTTTCGGCTCGATCAGGAGGACCCTCGCTTCCTGCGTGGCCTCGGGGCAGTGCTCGACACCCCGGGGGACAACGAACAGCTCGCCAGCCTCGAGCTCGACGTCGCGCTCGCGCAGATGAATCGTGAGTCGTCCCTCGATTACCAGGAAGAAGTCGTCAGTCTCGTCGTGCTTGTGCCAGACGAATGGCCCCTGCACCTTGACGACCTGGAGCTTGTAGTCGTTGAGGTACCCCACGATCCCCGGTGGTACGCCTCGTTGAGCAGCGCGAACTTCGCTGCGAGATTGACCTTGTCGTTCATCTCCTGAGCGTCCTTTCGATAGCCACGACCCGTGGATACGGGCAGACCGTGACAACTGCTGCGCCTTATGTGCAGCCCCGACAGAGTCTCGCAGCGCGCGGCCGGATCGGAACGCCGCCCCCGGGAGCCGCCGCGCCGGCACCGGCCGCGCCGTCCACGAAGCTTGAGTCCGAGCGCGTTGGCTGGCGGCTCACCCGGCGCTGGGTGCCGCAGGCCGATCCCCTATCGGCGGGCGAGTCAGTCGCCGGTTGGTACGACCCCGGCGGCTTCGACCATGAGAATTGCCGTGCGCTCCGGCGCGCGCGTGCGGTGCACGACGCCCTTGGGCACCGTGTAGCCCTGATGGTGGGCGAGGACGACCGTGTCGCGATTCTCGAGATCGATCAGCAGCTTGCCGTCGAGGACAAGGAAGAACTCGTCCTGGTCATCGTGCTTGTGCCAGTGGAACTCGCCTTCGATGATGCCGAGGCGCACAACGGCTTCGTTGACTGTGGTCAGCGTCTGGTTGAACCAGGGCTCGTGGGCGGCGATCTCCGACGGGAGATCGATCAGCGTAAGGCTGCCGTACTTGTCGTCTAGCTGAATGTCGTAATCGCTCGGGGAATTCATGGGGTAGCGCCTCCTCGGGTGCATCGGTGTTGGAGCCTCTATACGCGCCCCGAAGACTACGAATGAGCCGCGCGACGGACAAGCCCGATCGAGCGTCAGCACGTGAGCCCGCAACGTCGGTCGGTCGTCCCAGTCGACGTTCGGCTTGCGGTGATCCCGTCGCCCCTCGGCGCTCGACGCCGGGCGGCGTGCCGGTGGACCTTCGACTATCGGGGCAGCTCGGGGTTTTGCGCGGGCGCCGGGCCGGTGGAAGCGCGCGTGATGAGTTCGGTTGGCAGCGGTTGTGCTGGGTTGTCGACGTGTCGGTTGAGTAGCTGCAGGAGGGCGCGTGCGGCGAGCTCTCCCTTGCGCCGGCTTGGTTGGCGGATGGTGGTGAGGTCTAGGCGGGCGGCGGGTGTCGCGTCATCGAAGCCGATGACGGAGAGGTCGTCGGGAACGCGCAGGCCCAGCCGGTGGGCGGTGAGCAAGGCACCTTCGGCGAGCCGGTCGCTGAGGCACAGCAGGGCCGTGGGACGTGGCGTGGTAGCAAGCACCGCGGCGGCGCCGGCTTCGCCTTCGGCGATGGTGCTGCTGATGCCTTGGGCAACGGGTACCTGCGCCCAGTCAAGGCCGCCTTTGATCGCGGCAGCGCGGTAGCCCGCGAGACGGCGGCGAGTGACAGCGTAGGTTGCTGACTGCTGGGCTCGCTCGTCGACCAGGCCGCGGATCGGGGATCGGCGCAGCGCGAATGAGACGACTGCGAGCCGTCGATGGCCGAAGGCGAGGAGATGCTCGGCGGCGGCCCTGGCGGCGGCCCGATCGTCGATGCCGACCCAGGCACCTTGGCCGCCGCCCAGTTCCTCGAGGTGGGCGGGGTCGGGTTGATCGATGACGACTAGCGGGAGTCGCCGCGCGAGCGCGGCGGCCAGCAGCGGGTCGTCATCGGCGAGGGAGCAGGCGATAAGCCCGTCGATGACGGCGCCGTTGACGGCAGCCGCGCTGCGCTCCGGCGTGGCCGAGCCGGGCACCAGCAGCAGCCCCGTCCCGGCGGGTTCGGCGACCGACGTGACCCCAGCCAGCAGGGCGACGGCGACCGGATCCTCGAACGCGTAGGACAGCCGGTTGGCGTAGGCAAGGCCGATCGCGCCGACCCGGCCGCGGCGCAGACCGGCGGCGAGTGGGTCGGGCCCTGGATAGCCCAGCCGCGCGGCGGTGGCCAGGATCTGTGTGCGCAGCCGGTCAGACAATTGGTCGGGTCGCGTGTATGCGTTGGACACCGTCTTTGCCGACACCTCGAGCTCGGCGGCCACCTCGCGCAGGGTCACCCGTCGAGGAGCAGCAGTCATGGCATGATTCTCCTACTTCATCGTTGAAGAACGGAAGAGGGGACTATGGCATCTGACCGTGCCAGCAGACCAGCGGCTGTGGCCGCGTTGTGCCTGGTGCAGTTCGTCGACGTGCTGGGCGTGACGGTCGTGGTGACCGCGCTGCCGGCGATGCTCAAGGGCGTGGGTGCGCCCCGGTCGGCGGCCGGCCTGGTGGTCACCGGCTACGCCATGTTCTTCGGTGGCCTGCTGATGCTCGGCGCCCGGCTGGGCGACCGCTATGGGCACCGCCGCGTGCTGCTCGCGGGTCTGGCTACGTTCGCGGCCGCCTCACTCCTCGCCGCCACGGCGACGTCGCTCGCGGCGCTGATCGCCGCCCGCTGCGCGCAGGGTGCGGGCGCCGCTGGGTCGGTGCC
>CALAQT010000532.1 GCA_937888775.1 uncultured Actinomycetes bacterium
AGAGAGGGCCGGCAAATCATCGATCAGCGCGTTCTGACCGAGACCGGGAAGCCGCGGCCCGCGGCGCTAGCCCGTCACTTGCGCGTTGCGGCCGACGCGCGGCACCCCGGACAGTCCCCGTAGGGCAGAGCCTTCAGCTATCCAGCGCGGATAGAGCTCAAGCCGGTCCCCGACAGCCCGGGGCCATGACAACTCAATAGTTCCTGGGTCATGACCGTCTCACACGACGGTGGCAAAGAGGGGGAAGATTCGTTACGCCAGCGGCCGCGTCCGCGGTTGCCTGCGATCAGAGGAGGCACCGTTTCGGTGCGCTTGTGACCCAGGCGGCCGGTCGGCCCGCGTCCACGCACGTGGACGAGACGGATGAGCGACTGACCGCTGGAAGTCGGCGATCAATGCTGTTGTCCCACGCGTCGAGTGTCTCGACCGGCGTAGCGCCCAGCACGTCGGACCCGGCAGGGTCTTCTCTGGGGCCGAGAGCAGCATGTTCAGGTCAGCGGAGAGCGCCGCAGCTCGGTCACGCCGGGAACCTATTCCGCCGTGACTGAAGACCCTGCCCCCTCCGTAGTTGAACTGGGGTGCTCCAGAGAGGCGGCCGCTGGAGCACCCACCCGACCCCGGCTAGTTGCTCGTGTGACGGTCCGCGGCGTCGACGACCCCCGCACGGTCCTTGTGGTCGCGCTCGTAGGAGCGCACCTTGTGGGCGGTGTCAGCGTCGCCGTCTGCCAGCGCGGTGGTGATCGCGTCGACGTTTTGCTCGTCATAGCCCGGCCAGGGCTCGTCGCCCGTCAGCTTGGCGATCCTGTCGGTGATCGTCCAGCGGTTCTCGTGCTTGGCCTCGTAGGCGCCGATCATCCGCAGCTCGCGCTGGCTGAAGCCCTTGAGCCTGGCGGCGATGTCGTGCGCGGTTTGCTTGTCGTAGTCGGCGATCGGCAGGTCCTGGGCGGTCGCCACAGCGCCGGTCAGGGCGCCTGCGGCGGCTGCGACTCCGGGGATCTCGCGTTCGGCGGCGTCGCGGACGGCGTCGGCGGCACCCGTGGCGGTGACGTCGTAGGAAGGCTTGCCCTTGACGTCGGCATCGACGACGGCCTCGGTCAGCTTGGGTATCTCGCGCAGGATGCGCTGCAGCATCTTCTCCTCCTCGGCGAGAATCGACGCGGCCAACATGGCGGTCTCGTCATCGCCGACAGAGCGCGCGAGCCGCTCGGTCGCCGTGTACGTGGCGATCTCGAGCGCCTCAGCGGCGCAGGCGTCCTTGGCGTTCTTGAGCACCTTCTGCTCGCGGCCGGAGCCGCGGAGGAGATCCAATGGCGTCTTGTAGAGGGCGACGGTCTGCCCAATGACGTTCTCCCAGAAGCCGACGACGGCCATGAGCGGGTTAGAGCCCTGGCCGAGTGCCTCCAGGCGGCCACCGACACGAGCGGCGTGCTCACGCGTCTCGCTGAGGTGCGCCTCCAGACCTGAGCGGTAGGACCCACGAGGGGTAACGGCAATCTGCGACTGGAGAACGCGAACGAGGGCGTCCTCGCTGGCCCGCGCCTCGTTGAGGTACTGCACGACCTTCTGCTGTGAAGCGTTCATATGACCTCCGATCGAAGAGAAGGATCCGGGAGCAGCGAATGGGAGCCCGAGAAGAATATGATGCGCTGGCTGAGAACTCCAAAAGCCGGGCGCGCCGGGACGATATAGCCGTGTCTCGGTGCTAACTGAAGACTGCAGAGCCGTCTACGTGCTGACTCCTTCCCGCGGAGAAAGTGGCCGTGGTTGAGGGGTCGTTCCGTCCGGTTTGATCACCCAGAATTCCTGCCAGTGAGCGATGAGCGGGTTTCTGGTCGAAAGGAAAACCAACGTTGCAGAACAACACGACGACACCGCCAACGCGCACGTCCAACGGCCACGGGCCGTTGCCAACGCGGGCGAGGCCGAGCGGGGAGGTGGTCGAGCGTGGTCCGCGATCGCGCCGCTTGCGGCGAGGCAAAGCTTGACCACGAGGGAGATGGTCATGTGGATGGCTTCGGTCTCGGACCGTTCGGGATCGTCGACTACGACGGCCCGGAGACGATCCGCATGAGGAAGTACGCCACGGGTACACATGTACTGCTGGAGGAGATCGGGGTCGAGACAGGAGCTACGCCTAGAGAGGTGGTCTGGACCAAGAACAAGGCCCGTCTCTACCGCTACCGGTGCGCAGAAGGCGGTGGCGGCAAGAGACGAGCGGTCCCGATACTCCTGATCTACGGGTTCGTACTCAAGCCGTACATCCTGGACCTGGTACCTGGTAACAGCCTGGTGGAGTACCTGGTGGAGGAGGGCTTCGACGTCTACCTGCTCGATTTCGGGATCTCCGGCCCCGCGGACGCGGGGTTGTCGCTTGAGGACCTGGTCCTGGACTACATACCCGGCGCGGCCCACGAGGTTCTCGAAACCTCTGGCGCTGCCGAGATCAGCCTCTTCGGACAGTCCCAGGGCGGCACGCTATCCGCCATGTACGCCTCCCTGTTTCCCGACGGCCCCCTCAAGAACCTCGTCCTGCTCTCCGCGCCCACGGAGTTCGCCCCGCGAAACCCTGGTCCGTTCGGACTCTGGACGCTCGCGAGCCGCAACAGCGGAGCGTTCTTCGATCCGGCGATAGTACCGCGGTTTTTGGGCAACTTGCCGACGGACTTTGCCAGCCAGGTCCTCAACTTGGCGGCCTCTTTGCAGGCCACCGGAGTCAGCGTGGCCGCCCGGCCCTTCGGCCGCGGCTGCAGTGTCTACGATGCGGCATTACGAGAGGCACGGAGGTTGGCCGAGCGGGACGTCTCCATGCGTTCGTGGCTGGCGGCGAGCAAGTGGGTCGACGACGCAGCACCCTTCCCGGGCGAGATCTTCCGAAAGTGGGTGGGGGATTTCTACCAGCGCGACGAGCTCGTCAAGGGGCGGGTGGAGCTCCGCGGGAGCAGGGTGAACCTCTCCAACATCCGGTGCGCCGTGCTCAACGTTTCGGGCAAGTGGGACTACGTCGTCCCGCCCTCCCAGACCAAGGCCACGACGGCTCTCGCCTACGGCCCGGATCAGGAATCCGTGTCTCTCGACGCCGGGCACGTTGGCATGCTCGTCGGGCCGGCGGCCGCGGGCAGCCTCTGGCCCCGCGTCCGGGAGTGGCTCGCGCCTCGCTCGGGCCAAGTAGGATGACGGGGAGCGCGGACACCCTCCAGCCCTAAAGCGTCCGCCAAGGCGTAGAGGTCACCGGAGAAGTCCTCAAGGCCCCAGGTAGCGTCCAATGGCTTCGTCTCCGAGCCGCCGAACACCCTCAGGTCGGGGGCGAGTCCCCAGTAGGCAGCTTCGCTGAGCAGCGCCGCCACCGTCTCCTCGAAGAAGCGCGAGGAGGAGACGTTGCCGTAGACAAGAAGACCGGCTTCCCCCTTCGGTGCCGCCGGTCAGCAAGCGCGTTCTGGGGCGGCGAGAAGTTTCGTTCGGAAACCGGGTTTAGGCGGCGGAGGCGTCTTCTTGGGTGTTGAGCGAGCGGTAGGTGCCGCAGTCGTGTAGTGGCGCCGGGAGGAGGACGCGGTAGCGGCCGGCGAGGGTGGTGTGGTCGCTGCCCAGCGGGCTGAGTCGCTCGATGCCGGTCGTGGCGGCGATGTGATCGAGGGCGCGTTGGATGTAGATCGTGTTGTAAACGACGATCAGGCCGAGCGTGCCGAGCTGCTCTTCTTGACCTTCGCGGTAGGGCTGGCGCAGCTCGCCGCGGCGGCCGTGGCAGACGTCGCGGGACAGACCGTGGCGGCCTTCGCCGCGGTTAAGGTGCACGAGGATGCGCCGGCGGAAGCGCTCGTCGTTGCAGTGATCCAGGAGGTGGATCGTTTTCGGGGCTCTTCCGATGTGCTGCAGCGCCCGGGCGAGCGTCGCTAGATGGCGCGTTTGGCTGCGCAGCGCGCGAACAAGCTGGCTGAGGTGGTGTGACGCTGGAGCAGGCTGCCGGCGATCCGGAGCACGTCGTCGCCGTGCTCGCGGATCAGCCGCGTGCTGGTCTGGTGGCGTGCGAGTTGGTTCAGCGGCCCGTGGTCAGCCGGCGTTCAGGCGCCAGAGGGTGGCGGCCCCGGGGTCGGCGAGGCGGGGAGAGTATTGGTCGCCGAGCAGGCGGTAGAAGCGCGAACATGACGTCGGTGTAGCCGGCAGTGTCGGTCATGATCTCCGGTTGGCCCACGCTGGTTTGCGGGTCCAGCAGCGCATCGAGGGCGTAGGGCGCGTCGGGCTGGGTGCCGAGGACGATGATTGTGCGCAGCCCGGCGTAGTGATCGGCGGTCGCGCCGAGCGCAGTGATGCCGCGGCGCCGGTCGAAGTAGCGGCGGTTATAGCCGGCGTGGATCGTGCGCCGGGGAACGACGAACCGCAGCCCGTCGATTGAGGCGACCTCACCGCCGCCCCAGCGTTCGGCGAGAGGCAGCTTGGCGTGGTAGTTGACAGCCGATCGAGCGCTGCGGCGAGCGTGTCGGCTCGCAGGTACCGCTGCGCGACATAGCGCAGGCGTGATTCGCGCAGCGCCGGCGGGTGGAGCCGACGCAACGATCCGGTCGGGCGTCGCCGGCGGGATCGCCGGCCGTCAGCGCTTGTCGTCGATCTCTTGGCCGCGCTTTTGAAGGAAGCTGCCGAGCGCGCCGGCGAGCGTCGCGATCACGGAGATCGCTTAGCTGACAACCGGTTGAGCAGCACGAACGGATAAGCGTAAGACCCGCGTGCTGAGTTCGCACCCGTTCGCCGGTCCCCGGATCTGTGCCTGTCGTTCACGCCCGCCCCGACCGTCACGCGCCCGCTCCTTACCCAGGCGTCCCACTTGGACGATGGTCACTGCGTGCCTCGCCGTGGGCACTTCCTCGAGACGGTATCGTCGGCTGGAGCGCACCGGCCAGTGCGGGTCGGGCGTCTCCAGCCGTCGATCGGAACGTGGGTGGAGCAGATGCCTTTACAACGGAGACTTACTTCCGGTAGCCGCGACCCCCTTGTGAGTAGTAGACACCAAGCTCGTCGCGATACGTCTGCTCGTGGTGATGGCCTTCGACGAGCTCGGGAGCGTTCTTGATCTGTTCCTTGGTCCGGTTGACGTGAACTACTTCGTCTTCGCTGTTTATCCGATCGACCACCCCGGCGGGCAGCAGGACCCTCTTACCGAAGATCCATGGTCCGGTGTCAACGATCAACCACATGGCGCCGGCCTCGTTGTTGGCGGTGTCGACCTTGCCGATACTTCCATCTACGGCTTCGATCGACCAACCGGTCAAATCTCGACCGGCGGCAGCCTCATCCGGATACCCCCACAACTCTGGCTGAACGGTACTCACAACCATCACCTTCCCTTCACTTGTTGGACGTTGAAGGATTCAATGGCGGTGCGCCTCGTGGCGTCGCCACAGCGGCTGGCCTGGCGGCGCTCACGCTCTGGTGCAGCTCTACCCCATCGATCGCGCACAGTTCGAGCACGCGATGCAAGCGTGGCGACCCCCCGACGATCGCGAGCGTCGCGCCGCGACGCGTCAGCCAGCGCAGCGCACCGCAGAGCAGGTCGATCGTCGCCCCGCCCAGCACCGTGACCGCGCTCAAGTCCACCACCACGCGGCGCTGGCCCGCGTCGAGCGCTTCGACGATCCGCCGCTGTAGCGCGATCACCGCCCCTGGGTCGATCTCGCCCTCCAGCACGATCGACGGGATCTCGGTGACCCAGGGCGACTCGAAGGTCACGGCTGCACCCCATCTAGGACGGGAGCCGACGGCGTCGCTGGTGGATGATCGACGAGCTCGAGTTGGCGGTCAAGGCCGACGAGCGCAAAGATCCGCTCGACTTGGACGGGGCCGCGCACGACGACGAGCCGGTCGCCGGCCTGGCGGGCAGAGCCGTTGGCGGCCACGGTCAGGTGCGCGCCACTTGAGTGCATGAACTCCAGCTCGCGTAAGTCGAGAATCACCAGCGCGGCGTCGGCCTGGGCGCATCCCAGCGCGTGGTCGAGCTGCGGCGCCGTCGCGATATCCAGCTCGCCTGACACGCTCATGTGTACCGTGCTCGCGCAGTCAGAGCGCCGGCAAGAAAACCATGGCGGCCCCACAGCTGTCGCTCCGGGCACCGGGACTGCTGTGTCGGGCAAGGTTTCTCCGTGGGTCGCGTCGTTAGCGAGACGAGAAGTCAGGTGATGTTGCCCAGGCCTCCGAATTTCAGGAGACTGGACCTCGTCACGAATGCCCTCCGAGCCCTAAGCATAACTCAGCGCGTCCCATTTGCAACCCCTTTACTGCAACATTTCACGTACTGCCACACTGCGTGTCAGTTAGCGCTAATGGGGCCTGGTCGGAGCGAACACGACGATCGTCGCGTCGTCCTGTAGCGGATCGGCGGACGCGGCCGTGATCGCGTCCTCGAGCGCCCGAACGGTCCAGGCCGCGGCAGCGTCGAGAGCGTCCGCGATCACTCCGCAGACGCCGTCGAGTCCGAACGGCTCGCCGTCGTGCCGACGGCGCTCGAGCACCCCGTCGGAGAGCAACAGCAGACGCTCGCCGGGCTCCAGACGCCTCCCGTCGGTCGTGAACCGGCGCGCCGGTTCGCCGAGACCAAGCGCTGGATGCTCGGTGTAGTCGAGCTCGATCAGCTCGCCCTGCTCGGTGATCAGCAGGGGCGGCTGATGCCCGCAGGTGATCGAGCTGAACATCGATGACGGGCCGTGCCAGCGTCCCAGCAGGACGTTGACGAACGCGCCCTGCACGACGATCTCGAGCATCGTGTGGTGAATCGCCAGCGCGGCCGCCGTCGTCCCCTTGCCCATGCTGTCAGCCACCCCGATCCAAGCGCCGTCGCTGTTCTCGACGTAATCAAACCAGTCACCACCGATCCCATAGCCCGGCAGCACGTTACCGGCCAGGATCCCGCGCGAAACCCGCGCGATCCGCGGCGGCAGCAGATTCTGCTGACTCTCCGACGCGGGGACTGGTCTCCTTGTGCCGCCGTGTCGTTTCAAACACGTCGGTGTAGACGTTCGCGAGCGCGAGCGCCGCTGCGGCCTGACGAGCCAACTGCGCCATCGGCGGCTCGCGCGCGTCGACGGCCAGCAGCACCCCGAGCGCCCGCCCGCGCAACAACAGCGGGCCATCACGCTACCCGGCAGTTCGGCATCGATTAGCTCGCGCAGCTGCGGCAGCCCTCGCGCGGGAGCTCGGGGCCGATCGCCAACGGCCCCTCGAGCTCCGCCGGGAACTCCTCCGAGCCCGCCAGGCGCAACAGCCGCGTCCCATTGATGTCGACCAGATACAGCGCCACCGACCTCACCCCGACTAGGCGCTGCGCCTCAGAGACGATCTGATCGCCGAGCAGATGCGGCGGCGCCGCGAGCTCACCTTCATGGACTGCACGGGGATCCACGTGGTCGTCGCTGCCAGCAGCCGTGCCAGGCAGGCCGGAGCCCACCTTGTACTCGTGCGCGGGCCCTCACAGTCGACCGCCTGTTCGCGCTGGTCAGAACCGGATTCCCCAAGCTCGCCATCGGGCTCCGCGGGCCGTCCGCCGGCGCCCAACGAGGTCGCTCACGACCGCCTCCCTCGCTAGGTTTCTCGCTCCGCCTGAACAGCCCCGCCGCTCCACCGGCGACGGCAGCTCGACCAATGATCGTGGAGTCACTCGCCAGGCGGCTCCGGCCCCTGGCGCGCTGTCGCGTGACCCCTCCACCGTTAGGGCGTCACGCGCCGCCGCCGTGCTATTCAATGCCAATGAGTCCTCACTCGCCCTCCTCTGACGAGAGCCAGTCTCGCCGGAAAGGTCCTTCGGTGGGGGTGCGCGTTGCCGTCTCCGCCGGGGCGGGCGCGCTTAGCGCACTCGTCGTCGCGATCCTAGGCCCGTGGTGGCTCATTCCCCTTTCCGGCTGGGACATCGCGGCGCTGCTCTTTGTGAGCTGGATGTGGCACTCCCTGTGGTCCCTGGATGCGGCAGACACCGCTAAGCAGGCAAGACGGGAGAATCCGCGCCGCGCCGCGGCTGATGCCCTGCTGCTCAGCGCGAGCGTTGCGAGTCTCATCGCGGTGGGTCTCGTGCTCGTGCGCGCCGGTCACAGCAACGGCCTGAGCAAGGCACTGCTCGTCGGCCTCAGCGTCGCCAGCATCGTCCTCGCCTGGAGCGTCGTTCACACCGTCTACAGCCTGCGCTACGCCAAGCTCTACTACGAAGGCACAGCAGGGGGTGTCGACTTCAACGCGGAGGGAGCGCCCTGTTACATCGACTTCGCGTACCTCGCTCTGACAATCGGAATGACCTTCCAGGTCTCAGACACCAATCTGAAGACCACCAACATCCGTCGGACGGCCCTGCGGCACGCGCTGCTCTCCTACGCGTTTGGGACGCTCATCATCGCGACCACAATCAACCTGATCGCCGGGCTGACCAAGTAGAGCCGTCGCGTTCGCCAACGCGCGCGCGTCATCCCAAGTGGCCTGACCTAGGGCGCCTGATGCCCGCAGGTGATCGAGCTGAACATCGACGACGGGCCGTGCCAACGTCCAAGCACGACGTTGATGAACGCGCCCTGCACGGCGACCTCGAGCATCGTGTGGTGAATCGCCAGCGCGGCCGCGCGCTCTTCGCAGAACCCGTGCTGGGGACCCAGACAACTCCTTGACGCGTTCGACGTCTGCTGGCGTGCGACCTTTGGCGGCGGGGGTGCGGAAGAAGGCAACGTTCCGTCCGGTGCCGGCTGGCTGATCGGATTTCGATCGTCACCGAGATCGGCTACATCGAACCGTTCCCCTCGCCGAGCAAGCTGTGCGGCTACACCCGGAAGGCCGCCATGGCCTCCGAAACTACCCCGCCGCTACCTCAGGACTCAATTCAAGCTAAAGCCTTTCCTCTAGCTCAGCCGCTTTTTCGTCGTGACGGCCGGCGCTGTGGCCCTCGTGGGAAATCTGCTGCTCGGCTTGCGCGGCGCGCGCGCCCAGCTCCCCGGCGCGGGCGGCCTCCCTCTCGGCGCGGGCGCCCTGCTCGGTGGCTGCCCGGCGTAGAGCGTCGGCTTCGCGGCCCAGTTCTTGAGCCCTGCTGGCATGGGCGTCCGCCTCTTGACGGTGTCCGGTTGCTTCTGAAGCCAGCCGCTCGCGCAGGACCTGTCTCCGCTCCGCGCGGCGTCGGACATAGACCGGCACAAGAGCCAAAACGATCACCACAGCCAAGACGATGGCGATGATCACAATTGCCGACATGCGGACCTCTTCCCTCGTTCCTCTCTAGTGACGGACCGCTCGAGGGGATGAGGAACGCGAAGAACCCAACGCGCAGATGCCTGCATCAAGCCTACCTGCATGTACGTCGCCTGTCCTACGAGGACCGGCTTGCGCTCGATCCGCGCCGTGTCGTTGAACAGCGAGTGCTCGTTGAGGTTCGCCAATCCAACGGTCAGCCAGGCGTCGTCGACGATCGCGATCTCGGGTGGACGTACAGCGGGCCCGTGAGCCGGCCGCTGCACGCCGAGATGGCGGCCAGAATCGCTGGGCGCCGTCGTCGGTGGGGGGAGCGCCTGATGGCCGCCGCTGACCTGAGGGCGTTCATCGTCCTGGGCGGCGCCGCGCCACGGTGGGCCTTCCGGGCGCAGGATCGACCTTGGGTCGGCGTGCGGCATCGTTGGAGAAGGGATTGGGAGTGGCCGTAGCCTTCGTGCGCGGGTTGTGATGCAGATGGCCATCTATCGTCGGTTAGGTGGCTAGCGGAGCAGCAGCGTCTGGTGGGCCGTGGTGGCGCGAGGCGGTGATCTACCAGATCTACCCGCGCAGTTGGGCGGACGGCGATGGGGACGGCGTCGGTGACCTGTCTGGCATGTTGTCGCGACTGGATCACTTGGGCGGTGCTCGGGATTCGCTGGGGGTCGATGCGATCTGGCTGTCGCCGTTCTACTGCTCGCCGATGGTCGACTTTGGCTACGACGTGAGCGATCACTGCGCGGTGGACCCGACGTTTGGCACGCTCGAGGACTTCGATGCGCTGCTGGCGGCGGCGCATGCGCGGGGGATCCGGGTGCTGGTCGACTACGTGCCCAACCACACTTCCGACCGGCATCCGTGGTTTTGCGACGCCCGCTCGAGCCGCTCGAGCCGGCGCCGGGATTGGTACGTGTGGGCCGACCCGGCCCCGGGCGGCGGGCCGCCGAACAACTGGCCGAGCACGTTCGCCGCGACCGGGCCGGCCTGGACGCTTCACGCGTCTAGCGGCCAGTACTACCTGCACTCCTACAGCTCGGCGCAGCCGGATCTGAACTGGCAAAACCCCGAGGTTCGCGCGGCGATGATCGGGGTGCTGCGGTTCTGGCTGGACCGCGGCGTGGACGGGGTTCGGATCGACGCGGCGCACCGGCTCGGCAAGGACTCGCAGCTGCGCGACAACCCGGCCGAGCTGGCCGGGCGGCGCACCGACCTCGATCCGACCGTCCGCGAGCGCTTCCGGCACATCGACCACGCGCCGGTGCATGAGATCCTGCGCGACCTGCGTCAGACACTGGACGCCTACGACGATCGCGTCGCGGTGGGGGAGGTAGGCATCGCCGACCTGACCCGAATGGGCTGCTATTACGGCGACGGCGACGAGCTGAACCTGGCCTTCTGCTTCGGGCTCTGGCGGCAGCCCTTCTCGGCGGTTGCTTACCGCGACACGATCGCGGCGATCGAGACGGCGCTGCCCAGGCACGCTTGGCCGGCCTACGCCCTGTCCAACCACGATCTGTCTCGTGCCAACAGCCGGCTGACCGGCCCTGGCGATTCAATCGCCCGCGCCCGAGTCACCGCGACCGTGCTGCTTACGTTGCGCGGCACCCCGTTCCTGTATTACGGCGAGGAGATCGGGATGACCGACGGTCCCGTCCCGCCCGAACACGCCACAGACCCCGACGGCCGGGACGGCTGTCGCACCCCCATGCAGTGGAACGGCAACGCGGGCGCTGGTTTCACCACCGGCGATCCGTGGCTGCCGATCCCCGCGAGCGCAGCCACGGTCAACGTCGCCGACCAGCTGACCGACCCCAGGTCGTTGTTGACCTTCTACCGGGATCTGATCCACCTGCGGCGTGAGACCGCCGTGCTGCGCGCCGGCGACTATCAGCCGTGCGCCGCTGACCCTTACGTCTATGCCTACCACCGCCACGATCCCACCGATGACGTGCTAATCGCCGCCAACTTCAGCGACTCCGATCGCCGCTACGCCGATCCGCGGCTACCAGCCCGGGGTGAGCGCCTGCTGTCCACCGCAGTAGCCGGCGGCGACGAGGTCGAGCTGCGACCGTTGCACCTTCGCCCACTCGAGGCCACCGTCATCCGTCTAGTCTAGCCCGGGGCCATTTCGTCTACCGATCCCCATTCCGACGGCGTGAAACAGCTCGTGCGCATGTCGCGTGTCTGGACGTCTTGACAGGCTCTGGCCTTGCGACCAGCGTTGCTGCTTACGCTCGTGAATCTTGTGCCAGATGCGCAGCGGGAACATGCCGAGTAGCGGAGCGCGTCGGCCGAGCTGGTCGCGATCCTCGCGGTCAAAAGCGGAGGCGTAACGGCGTGCTGCGGCCGGGGAGGAGTATGTCTTGCTTCCGCCGCAATCTCGCTGACGCTCCCAGCGCATGACGGCTCCCGTCGCCGAGAATCGGTAGCGGTGACCGAACACCCTGCAGCGCAGCATCATGCCTTCCGGTTTGGGTGCGGCTCGCGTAGAGGGACGTCCTGGTTTCAGGTGTGTCGTGGGACGGTCGCGTTGGCGTAGCGTGAGTGGTGGACGCGGTGATGCTCTTGGCTGAGGTGGTAACGCCAGTAGTCGGCGAAGTCGCTGTTGCTGCGGATCGCGCGGAGCTTGAGGATCGCTTCGGCGCCGGCCAGGCTCCAGCGGGCGCCGGTGATGTCCATCCGGTCCTTGATCAGGTGCCGGCAGGCGCCCTCGATGATCCCGGTCGCGATCGGCCAGCCGTTCGCGAGGGCGGTGGGGTAGTCGAGGTGGGGTCGCTTGTTGAGCAGGTAGTCGGCGGTCCGGTCAGCTCGGGCGCGCTGCTCGCCGTCGAGTCCGCGGCGGGTCGCTTTGCGGCGGATCGCGGCGGCGACGATCCCTGCTCTGCCTTCGAGGATCGCTGTGGCCTTCTCGTGGACCCACGTTTCGGCGTCGGGGTCGCCTTCCTCGTGAAAGCACCAAGCAGCTGTCCACAGGTATTCGAGCACGTGGATCAGATCGATCAGGATCGTGACCTTCACTTTGTGGGTCTTGGCTTCGGTCTTGATCCGGTCGATCTGGTGGTTGTTACCGTCGACCAGAGCGACCCAGGTTCGCCGGTGCTCAGGGTCGCGGCGCTCGGCCTCGGCGAAGATGTCGGCGATCACGGACGCGGCGTCACGGGTGACGCTGGCCGTCAGCCATTTGCCGCTCACCTTCGGCGGCTGTGTGGTCTTCTCCTCGGTTCTGGCCAGCACCTCGGCCGCGGTGCGCGTAGCGGGCTCGATGTCGTAGACGGCGCCGACCTCCGCGATCCGCTTGCGGTTGCGTTTCTCGCCCTTGGAAAGGCGGGTTTGCAGCTTCGGTGAGGCGCGCGCCGCGGCTTTCGCGGTTGCTGCCAGTGCATCGGGGCGCATCACGATCCCCTTCCCGTCGGCGGAGAGCACCAGCACATCCGCCTCTGTGGCCGAGCGATCCCGCTCGCGGGTGGCGTAGAACGCGTCGAAATCGACCGCCGCACGGTCGGCGAGCTGCTCCACCTGGCGCTTACCGATCGAAAGCCCGGTCCGTTCGCGGACCTGAGCGACCGCGTCGTCGAACGAGCCGCGCGCGGACTCGATCGCCGCGATCCGCCGAACGCCGTGCGAGGCATGCTCCTCGGGCAGGTTCAAGACACTGTCGGCGACATGCACGTTCTCCTGCCCGCGGCGACGGTACGCCAGTCGCGTGACCGTGAGTTCCCCGAACACGCTCGCCAGCGGCCGGTGATGACCGGCCTCGACCGCCCCACGCACGACACCTGCCACGTCCGTGACCTCCTCCACGCGCTCCTCGCGCTCCGCGCGGAGATCGAGATGATCCTGAAACAGCGATCGCAGCAGCTCCCGGCCATCAGACTCAAGCCGGGACTCCAGATCGAAGTGCTCAAGCCGACCCGACTCCTCACCGTCCAACCAGCCCAGCATCTGCTCAAACCGCTCACGAGACCGCCCGAACCGATCCTCTCCCGCCGCAGAGCACCCATCGCATCCAAGAATCGTTGCACCAGTACCAGCGGGCGGCTCACGTAGCAGGACTTCCTCAGCCGGCGCGTAAACTCCGCTGGCACGGGTGCCGAGGTCGGCGATCATCGTGGGCCACCCTTCTCGTGGTCGACGTTGGTGTTAGCAACGCCGACCTTCGGCACCCTTTCTGCGTTCTCCTGCGGCCTTTCGCCCCCCACTCGCCCGAAACCCCGCGAAAGCGCCCCCGCGACAGCACCCACCATCCCGGATCACCAACAAATCCGGGCGCTCACCATCCCTCTACGCGAGCCGCACCCTTCCGGTTTCGTGGTCGCCGGCCTGGCAAGCTCGGCTGCGCGGTCGCGGCTACCTGGCATGCCGAACAGCTCCGGCGCGGGTGGCAAGGAATGGCGTCATGAGTACGCAGATGGCTACGATCGATACGCGGATCCCGTCTCGGCTGGACCGATTGCCGTGGTCGCGCTTTCATTGGCGGGTCGTCATTGGCCTGGGCACGGTCTGGATCCTGGACGGGATCGACGTCACGATCGTGGGGGCTGTCGGCGCGGTTTGACCGAAAAAGGGCAGCGGTCTCGACCTGAGCGTTTCGGGGGTGGGCACCGCAGCGGCGATCTATGTCGCGGGCGCGTGCGTTTGGCGCGCTGTTCTTCGGGCAGTTGTGCGATCGGTTCGGACGCAAGAAGCTGTTCTTGATCACGCTCGGCGTCTACATCGCGTCCACGGTCGTGACCGAGTTCTCGTTCGCGCCATGGTTCTTTTATCTGGCAGGTTTTTTCACCGGTTCGGGTATCGGCGGCGAGTACGCGGCGATCAGCTCGTCGATCGCTCCGCGCCGCCATCGCGGGTGCGCGAGCTCTGCATCATCCTCATGCTGAGCTCGTGGCGGTCGTGGAATCGGCGGTGAGCTTGTCCGCAAGGCCATTCAGCTCGCACATGATCAGAGCTCGGGCATCGTCCGTGTGGACTGCTGGGCGCACGCACCGGGGCTCCTCCGCTGGTATGAGCCTCAAGGGTTACCCGATCCGACCTGTTCGAGCTGCGCGGCTTGCAGGGTCAGATCCTCACGCTGCAGCTCTAGGCCTAAAGTGCGGTCGAGTACGGCCGGGGGTGCCCAAGCGATCCTCGATTGCCTCCTCGTCGATGCACAGCCAAATTGGGGCTGCACAGGTATCTGGTGTTCAATGGACCGCACTGCCACGACCAGGAGGACGCCATGGCCAACGACGATCAGGCGCAGGACCCGGTAAAGCCGACTGAGCAACGAGGCGGAACCACGCCGGGCGAGACGGAGGCCGGCGAGAAGGGGCAGTGGGCGGCCACCGCGAACGAGGGCTTGGTCTCGGCCGAGCTCGGAGGGTCCGATGCGCCGCGCGAGATGCTGGCGGAGGATCCGGAGCTCGGGAGCTCGGTCCTCGGGAGGACAACTGGCTCCGACGAGCCGGCGACCCAGGACGGCATCGATCCGAGCGGCGGCGATGACGCGGACGCGACCTCCGACGGTGGTCCCGACCTGCCTCGCCGGGGAGTGGAGCCCGACCTGAAGGACGCTGCTGGCGTCCGGGTCCAAAAGACGGACGTGGAGTCAGGCGGCTAGCGGACCCGCCCCGCCGCCCCAACTACGGCGGCGAAGTAGATGTCCAGCCGTTCGCAAAGCCTCTCGTCGCAGACGTTGCCGTCCACGACAATGTCGCCCCGATGACCCTGCCGCAACGCGGCGCCGTCGAAACCGATACCCG
This sequence comes from uncultured Actinomycetes bacterium, assembly GCA_937888775.1. The sequence goes on from CALAQT010000532.1 coordinate 14,934, forward strand.
AGAAGGCACCTCCTTTGTCGCCGACGGAGCTGTCAGCTCACAGCTCCTGCTTGACCTGGCCGCCAGCCCGAAGCAGAAGCCTGGTCGCCGGTCGGTGCGGTGAACGACACAGCCCCTGGTTCGTGAATGCGGAAGGGTCGCAGGCGTCTAGAGGCCGTCGAAGATCGCGAACGCGGCGTTGATCCTTGATTGTTCGCCGGTTGCGTTGTCGTCAAGCATCAGGCCACGGATGACAGCGAGGGCTAGGGTGGCTTGGGCTTGGGCGGTGGCTTCGTCGATGCCGGACGATCTCATCAGTAGCTCGGTGAATTGGGGAAGCCAGTCGAGGACGCTGGAACGGGCGAAACCCGGGAACCGGTCGGGCTGGGTTTGGGCGAGGGCGTTGACCTCATCAAAGAGCCGGAAGAAGGGGCGGTTGACGGGATCGGTGACGATCGCGCGGAGCGCGTTGACCAGGCCGCGGAGGTCCTGCGGGTTCTGCTCGGCGAGCTGTGCACGGCAGGTGTTGAGGAGTTGGCTGCGAGCGTGGGCGAGAGCGGCGGCGATGAGCGCGTCGCGGGATCCGAAGTGGTGGACGAGCATCCGTGAGCTCGTCTCAAGAGCGTCTGCAAGGTCTCGGAGAGAGATCTCGCAGCTTTGACGGGCCACGAGCAGTTCTGCTGCTTGAGCTTGCAGGCGTTGTCGTTGTCGCTCGTCACGCGGTCGACCAGGTGTTGTAACGTCGTTACACGAATTCGACGCCGACCCAGGAGGAACCATGATGGACACCGTGCCAAATGACGCGAAGCGACGTACCCCTCAGCACATTCCCGCCTCCAGAGCTCAGACTGTCGTCGCAAGAGAAGCAGCTCTGTCCTCTGCCTGTCCGCGGGTCTGTGTGACGGGCACTCGTTCCCCTGAAAGTCCAGCAACGGCCCTCGCCTCGCGATGACGACCCTGATCTTCGTTCACGGCGCCTGCGTGCGCGACGCCGAGTGGTGGTGGGCTCAGATGACCCAGCCGCTCGCCGACCTCGGGATCGCCGGCGTCGCGGTGCCGCTGCCCAGCTGCGGTGAGACCGGCGCTGAGCTTGGCGATCTCTACGCCGACGTTGACGCGTGCCGCGAGGCGATCGCGGTCGCCGAGGGACCGGTTGTCCTGTGTGGGCACTCCTACGGCGGGATGGTGATCACCGAGGCCGGCGCCGATGACCGCGTCACCCAGCTGCTCTACGTGACGTCGGTGATGCCGAACGCCGGACAGTCCCAGGCCGAGCTCATCGGCTCTGAGCCAGCGCCATGGCTGCAGCCGAGCGAGGACGGCACCGTCGGCGTCGATCCCGACATGATCCGGGAGTTCTTCCTCCAGGACTGCGACGAGACCACGACCGAGCAGGCGGTCGCCCGTCTCACGCGTCAGTCCCTGACACCGTTCACGCAGCCACCCCGCCAGATCGCCTGGCAGCAGAAGCCCACCACGTACTTCGTCTGCACCGAGGACCTCGCCACCCCAGCCGACGTCCAGCGCCGACGCGTCAAGGAGGAGACGCGACTCGTCGAGTTCACAGCTGGGCACCACCCGTTCCTCTCACGCCCCCACGAATTCGCGCACAGCCTGGCAGCCGCGATCGAGCACGTTTAGTCAAAGACCGCGGCTTCCGCTTCGTCGCCGCAGCAGCAGCGAGCCCAAGACTGCCGCTCTTGAGCAGAAGCAGCCACCTGCTCGCGAGCGGCAGCAAGACTGCCGCTCAGCCGCAAATGCAGGAGCAGGCGCCTCTTCGTGCTAGCCGGCTCGGCCCGTTCCAGCAAACGCCAGCGGAAGACCGGGAGATCACCGACCGCTTGCTGACGATCGAGTCCCGTGCGTGCAGCTAACGATCCGCACGACCGCCGCCGCGCTCGCATTCGCCCAAATCCGCTCGCGCCGATCCGTGTCGCGACTGCTGGATTGTGGCGGCGGACGCCGAGCGGTGCCTTCTGCTTTTGATCCGATCGGGCCAAGCGGCGCGCTTGTGCAATCGCGGTGTTGGCAGAAGTCATGGGCCGTCGGCGCCAGCTTGCGCTTTGCGCCGAA
>CALAQT010000533.1 GCA_937888775.1 uncultured Actinomycetes bacterium
AACCCGGTAATCGCGTCAGACGAGATGCCCATAGCCCGTTGACCGTACGTACCACCGTGGACGGTTTGCCGGTCGGGGAGCGTCGCGGCGGCGCAAAGCGATGTTCTCTGAAGTCGAGGCGGCCAGCTCTCTCCCTCGGCTGTAACGCAAACGCCCGCAAGCGTGCCGTTGGCGCGGACACGGGAACCGTTACACCGGGCGCCCCGCGAGCACTGGCGTCCGCGGCCACGACAAGGGTGTCTCGCGAACGATCGTTACCGGACAACGGTCGGCTGCCTACTTCCGCTTCCGCCGATCGAGGGACCCCGTCGCCTGGTGTGGGGCGCCGAGGCGAGGTGGACGGGACCCAGGGTGCGGGGGACGGTAGGCTTCCTCTCGGTGCGCACGGTGATTCTCGACCCTCCCTCGGCAGGCCTTGACGAGCTGCTTGAGCGGCGTGCGCGCTCCGGGCTCGATCGCCTCGACGAGATCTGGGAGGGTGAGCTGCACATGGTCCCCGCCCCAAGCCACGCACACGGCGATCTCGAAAGTCAGCTGCACGCGCTGCTCAGGCCACTTGCCCGCCAGACAGGTCTAACCATGACTGGGCAAGTCAACCTTGGCGACTCCGAGCACGACTTCCGCGTGCCCGATGGAGCGCTCCACCGACCCGGCGCCGGCGGGACTTGGCATCCCACAGCGGCGCTCGTGATCGAGATCGTCTCTCCGGGCGACGAGAGCTGGGAGAAGCTGCCGTTCTACGCCGCCCACCACGTCGACGAGATCCTGATCATCGACCCGCACCAGCAGACGGTCAACTGGCTCGTGCTCGAGCACGGCAAGTACCAGCCGATCCAGCACAGCGGCCTGATCGACATCGGACCGGTCGAGCTCGCCGAGCAGATCGACTGGCCCATGGTCGAGCCACCTCAGCAGGAGCGATAAGCGCGCTCCTGGCGCCCCCGCAACCCGCGTCCGTATAGGCCCCAACAGCGGGAAAGATCACCGAGCGGGCCTAATGCCGAGCGCGCGATTATGCCGAGTGGGCCACCGTGCGCCACGGTTGTCCCTGCTCAGCTGCAAATCAACGCGATTCGCACTCGGCATAAATCTCCGCCCCGTGAGCACGCCGGCCAACCGGTCGCGTCGCTGATGCCCCCGATGCGGCGGCGGTCGCCGTCGCGAGCGCCGTGGGGCGGCGGCGAGTGCATTCCCCGTTGAATCGGGAGATGCACGATCTGGACGCCGGCGGAACGGAACCTCTCCTCATCTTTGCCCGTCATCGAACCGTGCTCGCGCGCGTCCGGGGGCCTCGACTCGGAGACGGAAATTATGCCGAGCGACGTACCACGGCAAAACGGTCTGAGCAGGCAAAAAGCTCTGCAACGTGCCCGCGCTCGGCATAATCACCCGCTCGGCATTAGACCCGTTAAGTCCCCCGGAACGGATGGTGTCCATGACGTCCACGACGGAGTGGTTTTGACGTCCGAGTCGACCGTTATGTTCCCCGCGTCTTGGACGCTCACGACGTCAACGAGCGGGGGTCGCGCTATGTCGTGCGCCGGGTGTTGTTGGCGGCGCGCGGGATCGAGTCGTTCACGGTCATCGGCCCGGATCTGCGGCCGGTGGAGCTGATCGATGAGTACCTGGCGTGGTTGAGCGATTGCGAGCGCTCGCCGAACACGGTCGAGGCGTACGCGCATGACCTGCGCGCGTTCTGGACGTTCTTGGCTGAGCGCGGGTTGAGTTGGGATCAGGTCGGGGTGCTGGAGCTGGGCGAGTTCGCGGCGTGGGCGCGGCGTCCGGCCGAGAACGTGGTGGTGCTGGCCGATGAGGCGTCGCGTGTGTCGGCGCGGACGGTCAATCGGATGCTGAGCGGCGTGGTCGGCTTCTATGAGCTTCAGGCCAGGCGCGGGTCAACGCTGGCGAAGGACCTGGTCGTTAAGACGCGTAGCGGTCGTGGCGGCTACAAGCCGTTTCTGCATGGGATCGCGCGCAGCCGTCCGCGTGGCCGGGCGGTGCGGCTGCCCGAGCGCCGGTCGCTGCCGAGCACGCTCTCGCTTGAGCAGGTGGCGGCGGTGATCGACTGCCAGGGGCGGTTGCGCGACCGGTTCTTGTTCGCGCTGTTGGCCTCGACGGGTATGCGGATCGGCCAGGCGTTGGGGTTGCGCCATGAGGACGTGGTCGCGTGGGAGCGGCGGATTGTGATTCGCGCGCGCGAGGATGCGCCGCGGCGGGCGCGAAGCAAGGGCGGCGCCGAGGGCGGGGTGCCGGTCCCGGCGGAGCTGATGCGGCTGTGGAACGACTACATGCACGAGGAGTACCGCGATCTGGACAGCGACTTCGTGTTCGTGAACCTGTGGGGCGGCCTGATCGGGCGGCCGCTGACTTACAAGATGGTCGATAAGATCGTCGCGCGCACGCAGCGGCAGGTCGGCTTTCGCTTCACGGCGCACCAGCTACGGCACACCTACGCAACGCTGGCGTATCGCGACGGGGTGGCGCTGGAGGTGATCGGCGCGCTGCTGACGCACCGCTCGCCTCACTCGGCGTTGATCTACACGCACCCGACCGCCGAGGATCTGCGAGGCGTGCTGGCCGAGCGCGGCGTGCTCGAGAAGGTGGCGGATCTGGTCTGATGGGCGCCGAGCCTCTGCGTGTTCTTCAGGGCGGCGGCGCTCTGCGTGGCTGGGAGAAGCTGTGGGCCAAGGACGTCTGGGGCCAGACCGAGCTGCCGCACGGCGATCTGGCCTGCATGTATCGCGGCGAGGAGTTCATCCGTTTTGAGCGGGTCGCCCAGCCGTGGCTGAAGGAGGCCGCCAAGCGCTGGGCGCGGATGCGGCTGTTGGCGGACACGTCGCCGCGGACGATGAGCGCCTATCTGGTCGGCGTCAGGCACTTCAGCGAGTGGCTGGCCGAGCACGCGCCGGAGGTGAGCATGCCCGCCGCGGTGCTTGAGGACTACATGCTGTGGGTCCGCCACGAGTCGCCGTGGAAGCCGGCGACGCGTAACCAGCGGCTGTTGGCGGTCCGCCTGCTTTTGGAGGAGCAGCGCGAGGACGGCCTGGCGGGGCTGCCGGCTGGTGCTGTGATCCACGGCGCAGAGCTTCCGCGCGTTGACCCCGGGCTGCCTAGGACGCTTGCGGGCGAGGTGTTTGCGCAATGGATCGACCCGGCGAACCTGGCGCTGCTGGACGAGCGCGACCGCACGATCGTGCTGGTGCTGGCATTCACCGGCTTTCGGGTCTCCAGTGTGGTCACGCTGACGCGAGGCTGCCTGGAGCTGGGGTCCGACGGGCACCCGTATCTGCGCTACTTCAACGTCAAGGCCAGCCGCGAGGCGATGCTGCCGATCCCGCCGCTGCTCGCCGAGCAGCTCAGACGTCAGGAGGCTCACCTGGCAGAGCGCTACCCGGACACCGAGTGGCTGTTTCCCTCGCGCCTGCGCCGCGGCGCCAAGCGCGGCGCGTTTCACATCGATCCCGGCACGATCAACTTGGTAGTCGAGCGCTACGTGCGCAGGGCCGAGATCCGCACCGCCGCCGGCAAGCTCGCGCTCGATGTGCACCCGCACCTGTTCCGCCATCACCTCGGGATGAGCATGGTCAACGACAACATTCCGCTGACGGTGATCCAGGAGGTCCTGGATCACGGCTCGATCGAGATGACCGCCCGCTACGCCCGGATGCGCGATGAGACGGTCAGACAGGCGGTCAGGCGCTGGCACGAACGCGTCAACATCCGCGGCGAGCGGATCGCGCTGCCGGTCGACGGGCCGCTGGAGCAGGCGGCGTGGATGAAGGAGCGGATCGCGCGCGCCAAGCAGGCGCTCCCCAACGGCTACTGCGGCTTGCCGCTGGTGCAGACCTGCCCGCACCCCAACGCGTGCCTGACCTGCGAGAGCTTCCTCACCGACGGGTCATTCCGCGCCGTTCACCAACAGCACCAGGCCGAGACCCGCCGGCTGCTTGACAAGGCGCGCAAGAACAACCATGTCCGGCTGATCGAGGTCCTCGAGCGCAACGAGCAAAGCCTGACCCGGATCCTCGACGGACTTGATCAGATCGACGCAGAACACCCCGACAGCGGCGGCGAGCTTGACCTGCGCGAGCTCGCCGCCCCGGGTCAGACCGAGGGCTGCGATGACCGCTGAGCCGGCCCGCGGCCCACTCGCCGATGCTGCCGCCAGGCGCACGCTCGAGGCCGAGACCCGCGTGCGCGGCGCGCTGCGGGAGCTGGACTCGCAGGGCGCGACGATCACGTTCGCCGCCGTCGCCGAGCGCGCGCGGGTCAGCCGCGCGTTTCTCTACCAGCACGCCGAGCTGCGCTAGATCGGAAGAGCACACGTCTGAACTCCAGTCACGCCAATATCTCG
>CALAQT010000534.1 GCA_937888775.1 uncultured Actinomycetes bacterium
GGCGATCCCGGCGACACTCCATCAATCTACTGCACTGAGATGGAGGACCCTTTTCCCGGAAAGCACTCGTCCGCGGCGTCACGCGGTTGCCGTCGGAGCCGCTGCCGGAGGCGGGCGCCTCCTATCCGTCCGGCGCAAGGCCCCGAGATGACGAAAGCGAGCGTCGGCCTCCTCGAGGCCGACCTCGGTGCGTGGCAATGCGCGCGTCCGGGCGCAGGCGCCCTCGCACGAAAGGAGCAGTCCGGGGGTCGCCGTGTCGCCATAGCGCCGCACTTGGCACGGTCCGGTGATGTGTATGCAGAAGGTAGGGCAAGGTGTATCCTGGGCGAATGGCTTCGCCCACGACCAAGCGCACGAACATCAACCTCGACAAAGACCTCGTTGAAGCCGCCGCGCAGGTTCTCGGCACCGCGCAGACGACCGAGACCGTCCACGCAGCGCTTCGCGACGTGGTTTCCCGCGCAGCGCGTCAGCGTCTCGCCGGGCGCGACTTCGAGGCTCTGACGCCGTCGACACTCGCGGAAGTGCGTCGCGCGCGGAAGTTCGTGTAGGTGGAGCTTGCAGACACCAGCGCGTGGGTGTGGACACGCGTCGTCGGCGACGACCTCAGGCGAGAATTCGACGAAGCGGTCGTCGAACAGGGCATCGCGATCTGCGACATGGTGCGTCTCGAACTCCTCCACAGCGCGCAGAACGCCATTGAGTTCCGCGCCTTACGACAGGATCTCCAAGCTCTCCCGAACTGCCCGATCGCTGAGGAGCAATGGCTCCGAGCACTCGACGTCTACGAGAAGCTCGCGGACCAGGGCGGGCTGCATCACCGCGCTGTCAAGCATCCCGATCTGCTGATCGCCGCCGCAGCCGAAAGCGCTGGCGTCGCTGTGGTGCATTACGACGAGGACTACGACCGAATCGCGCAGATCACGGGCCAAGAAGTCCGCTGGCTAGCGCCACGCGCCTCGCTCCGCTGACCGAGAGCAGGGGTCTCAGGCGACGGCGCGACCTGGCCGAGTTGGCGGCATCGCAGCGGTCTCGCCGGTCGAGCCGAGACGGCCGCTTTCCGCCTCGTGCTTGCAGCCATGAGGATCGTGGCTAGCGGTCCCGCGGACCCTGAGTTCCGCGCAGAGCGGGCACCCCGTCGTCAGCGGCGGGATGACCGCGCGACGCGGGAAGCAGGGCCGCGGAGCGTGCCGGTGGCAGCCCTGTGCGCAGCGTCGGGCGGTCGTGCGTGTGTGCTGTGGTCGTCGGACGCGCGAGCCGTCTCTCGGCGTTCGGCCTGATCACAGTTCGACCCCCGGACATCGTTCGCAGCTATCCACCCCACGCGATCGGTCGGCTCGTCGTCCTCCTCGTCCGCCTCGCGGCTGGGACCAAAGATGCGTGATCGCGCAGCCTACGCCCGACGTACTCGCGAGCGTCCGGATGTCGCTTGACCGGTCACAACGGGACGTGCAGCTGCGTTACTGCTGGTATGGGTGCCGAAATCCACGTAGCCGACCGCGAGCTGTTGAGGCGGACCAGGGAGGGCGATGCCGACGCGTTCGCCACCTTCTATCGGGCGCGTAATCGTGCGGTGCTCGCGTACCTGCGGGTGCGCGTCCCGAGCGCCGAGCTGGCGACAGACCTGATGTGCGAGACGTTCACGCAGGCCTTAGTAGTCGTCCACGATCGCACTCGTGAGCTCCCCGTGGTGCCGATCGCCTGGCTTCTCACGATCGCACGAAACGAGCTGATCGACTCAATCCGCCGTGGCCGGGTTTCCGACACCACGCGACGCCGGCTCGCGCTGGAACGCGTCGAGCTGTCCGACGGCGACATCGAGGCCGTGGAGGACGCCGCCGCGGACGCGGACGTGCTCGCGGACCTGAAGGCCACCCTCCCCGCCGACCAGTTTCAAGCGCTCCCTGCACGCGTTCTCGACGGCCGGGACTACGCGGACATCGCAAGCGAGCTCGAATGCTCCGCGAGCGTCGTGCGCAAGCGCGTCAGTCGCGCCATGGCCTACCTCCGCACCGCCAGAAGGGAGAACTGATGAGCACCCTCCAGGACTTCGAGGACACCCTCGTGAACGCCTCTCGCGCACTTCACGCCGAGGCGGAACTCGCACAAGCGACCGGCCGGCTCGGCAAGGCATCTCGCCGATCGAGCCGGTGGCACCTCATCCGTCGAGCACGGCAGCTCAGCGCCGGGATCCAGCTCGGCCTAGCGGTCAGCACGATCTCTGCGCTCGCCACCGGCGGAACACTCGCATTCCTCTTTCTCTCCGGAGACCACACCAAGGCGTTGGCGTCACTCGAATGCAACGTCACCCGCCAGAGCGCAGCGATCATCAACACGATCACTGGCAACCCGATCATCGACTGCGCGACCGCATGGCCGTCCGCGACCGCAGGTCGGGCCGCCGCGCCACCGCTCACGGCATGGGGACTCGCCAACAACACCAAGGCGGCGGTCGTGCAGCCGACCAGCTGGGGACCCCCGCCCCAGATCGGTGGTGTGGCATGGCGTCGTCTCCCTGCCGATTGGACGGTCGACCTCGGCGTGGTTGAGCTAACCGACCAACTCAACGACATCTCGACGAAGCTCAGCGGCACGCCAATCACCCCGTCCGGCGTCTCACCCTGCAGCTATGCGCGCGATGACGAGCGGATCGTCCGATCCCTCCTTGCCGCCGATGGGCTGTCGTCATGGCGCGTCATCGTGAGCCGGACCGATCCCGGCCGAGTCGTCTCGACCGACTGTCGCGTCATCGCTCCGAATGTCGACGGCGCCGAGCGAACGGTGCAGCTGCTCCAGTTCGGCCCGACCCAGCCCTATCGGCAGACACGCCGGCAGCGCAACAGCACCAACGACTCAGTCGTCGCCAATCTCAAGCTCGCAGAGCTAGACCGAAACGTGAACCGTGTACTCGCGAAGCGATGCCAGTCCGTGGACAGCGCTGCCGCACAGTGGACCCGCGCGGCGCGTTCCGCCGGCTTCCATCCGACCAGCCTCGCCTACTATCGCACCCTCAACGCCGCTCCGAGCCCGGTGCCCAGCCGCCTCGCCGACCACTACTACACCCTCGTCAGACAGCCCGCCTCCCAACACACCGGCACATGCGCGCACATCCTCGTGATGCGCGCCGGCGGCGGAAACCTGACGGTATACGCCGCGCGCATCGCCCCATAGGGGCGCTCGGGGTTCCGAACGCGCGAACAAGCGGCGGCAATCTCGTCTGGGCGGGTAGCCCGCCCGGACCGCACGAAGCCATCACAGACCGTGGGCGCAAGTGATCAGGCCCCGGGTGAGCGAGGCAGCTGCGCAAGCACGAGGCGAAAGAGCGGTCGTCTCCGCTCGATCGGCGGGACTTCCCGATTGCCGCTTCTGCGGCCACCGCGAGCGCTCGGTCCGGGTAGCTGCTCCCGGGCGAATGCGGCCACGAGATCTGGACCGAGCGGGCGCCTGCTTTCGCGATTCAGGCATTCCCGACCGGGCGAGCGCTTCGCCACGCACCCAAGCGTCAGCCTGGACGAGGCCGACGCTCGCATCCGTCATCTCGGGGCCTTACACCGGGCGCTCGGAATCAACGGAAAGCGCAAGTCCGGGGAGACGTGAGCGGACGAGTCCTTTGGCGTGGTAGCGGGGTTGGGACGCTCGCTGCTGGGCGGATCCGCGAGTCTTGGTGTCGTCCCGCGGCACGCAGCGACCGCTGGGTGCTTCTGGTGCCCTACTTTGTGAGCGCGAGGCTCGCGCGCAGCATCCCGGCGAGCCGGAGGGCGGCGTCGCGTGCGGCCGGAACCGTGGTCATGTTCATGAAGCCGTGGATCAGCTCGGGCGCGCGATCTAGCACGACTCGGGTTCCCGCCCTGCGCAGCGCCTCGGCGTACGCCTCGCCCTCGTCGCGCAGAGGATCGAAGCCGGCGGTGATCACGATCGCTGGCGCCAGGCCGGACAGGTCTTCGCGGAGCGCCGGTGAAGCGCGCGGGTCGGTGGCGTCGCCCTCGCTCCCCGAGAAGTAGTGCCGCGTGCACCACTGCCTGTCGTTCTCGGTCAGGTAGAAGCCATCGGCGAACAGCCGACCGGAAGGGGCGCGCGCCTCGGTGAGATCGACGGCGGGATAGATCAGCAGCTGAAGCGCGGGCGCCGGGCCCCCGTCGCGCGCGGCAAGCTGTGCGGTCACGGCGCTCAGATTCCCGCCAGCGCTGTCGCCGCCGACCGCTACCCGGTCAGCGTCGGCACCGAGCTCCACCGCGTGCGCGACTGCCCACCTGAACGCTGCCAGCGCATCGCGCACCCCGGCCGGGAACGGATGCTCCGGCGCCAGCCGGTAGTCGACCGAAAGGACCTGGACCTCCGCGTGCCGGCACAGCATGCGGCACGGCTCGTCGTGGGTATCCAGGTCGCAGATCACGAACCCACCGCCGTGGAAGAAGACGAGCAGCGGTGGCTTCTCGGATGCGCTCGACCGCGGCGGGCGGTAGTGCCGGGCGCGCAACGGGCCCTCGGCGCCCTCGATCTCGAGCTCACGAACGCCGCCAACCTCGGTCTTCACGCGCGAGAACACGAGCGCCTCCTGATGCACCCGAGCGCGGACCTCATCGGGCTCGGGATTGCTGTGCGGCGCGCCGACCATCGTCGGGGCGCCGCGCAGCTCCAGCGTCCGCAGCGCGAGCTGAATCCCGGCATCGAGGTCCTGGCCATCGAACCGGATCTGCGGCTTCCCGGACAGCCGCAGCTGAACGCGGGCGGGCGCGCGCAGCAACAGACGGCCGAGCCGGGCGTCGAACCGGTCGCGGCGGGTCAGCGGCTCCGCGGGCGGCGTCGGCAGCTCTTTGATGGCGGCCGCGGATTGGGTGACGGTCGACGTATCGATCGCCCAAATCTATTCGATCCGGGAGGGTGGTGGGAAGGGGCTCGAGCCTCTGAAACCACCGCCGGAACCCGCGATCGCGACCAGCTCGTCGCCAGTGGCTTCCCAAACCTGACGAAAGCGGCTCAAGGCCTCCATCGGCGGACGCTGACCTGGTCGTAAGTACGCGGGAGAACGCGCCTCGCTGCTCCGTGACCCGTATTGACTTGGGTTGGGACGCGACCGGCGGTCACTGGCTCCTTCGTAGGGTCGGCGGGAGGCTTCCGGGGACCGCGCGGACTAGCCGACTGGTCCGGGG
>CALAQT010000535.1 GCA_937888775.1 uncultured Actinomycetes bacterium
AGTGCGGGTCACCCGCGCGGGCGCGCCGCGGGCTGCCGTCGCGCGGGGCGTGACCCGGGTGGCGGCGGTCGGCGTGTTGCGATCGCTCAGCACGCGCGTGGCGGACTTGCTGCCGAGGTTGACGGTCGCGGAGTCAGAGCCCATCGGCGAGACGCCGCGGGCGCCGTCACGGATCGCCTCGGCGAACACCATCGCGTCCGCGGGCCGGGCTTCCTGATCCATCGCCAGCGCCATCGCGACCGCCTGAGCCAAGGCGTGCGGGATGCGGGGGTTGAGCTCGTCGAGCGGGATCGGGGACTCGCGTTGCTGCTTGAGCGCCAGCTCTGAGAGCGAGTTGGCCTCGTAGGGCAGCCGGCCGGACAGCAGCTGGTAGGCGACGACGCCCAGCGAGTACAGGTCGGCCCGCGGGCCCGCCTCCTCGCCGCGAGCCTGCTCGGGGGCCAGGTAGGCGGCCGTCCCCAGCACCGATCCGACCTGCGTAATGCTGGACTGGTCGGCTGCCCGGGCGATCCCGAAGTCCGCCAGCTTGACCACATCGGAGTCCGAGACGAGCAGGTTGCCCGGCTTGACGTCGCGGTGCACGACGCCGTTGCGATGGGCGTAGTCCAGGCCGCGGCAGGCCTGGGTGACGATCGAGATCGCCTCATCAACGGCCAGGTGCCCGCGGTCACGCAGCAGCTCGGCGCAGGAGTTGCCCGACACGTGTTCCATCACGATGAAGTGCTGGTGGTGACCCTCGTCGAAGCCGAAGTCGAATACCTGGACGATGTTCGGATGCACCAGCCGGGCGGCCGACAGGGCCTCGCGCCGGAATCGCGACACGAACGTCGGATCGTCGGCCAGATGCTCGGCCAGCAGCTTGATCGCCACATAGCGCTCCAGACGGTTGTCGAAGGCCAGATGGACGGTTGACATCCCGCCGACACCGAGCCGGCCTTCGATCCGATAACGCCCTGCGATCGTCGTCGTGCCGGTCATTGTCCGTTTCCGCCGTTGCCGGTTCCGTTTCCGTTTGTGCCCACCCCGGTCCCTCCGGTCGGTGTGGTTGTGGAAGTAGTACTCGAACTGGTCGGTGTGGTTGCAGATGAGCTCGTCGAGGTCGAGGTCGTGGTGCTGCTCGTCGGCGTGGTGGTCGTGCTCGTCGAGGTCGTGGATGACGTGCTGCTGCTGGTGGTGCTGGTCTTCGTCGTCGGGGTGGTGGACGTGCTGCCGGTGGAGCTCGAGCCCTGGCAGTCGACCGCGGCCAGCTGGCTGACCGTCGAGGCACCCTGCGCCAGGTTCTGGGCCAGCGTCGTGTTGATCGTCGAGGGCAGGTTGGCGACCGAGTCGGAGAACGAGCGAGCGGCGACCTTGGCGGCGCCGCAGTGGAACGAGGCCACCGCCGAGGATAGGGTGTTCAGCTGGTTGCTCAGATCGGCGGCCTGGTTTCCGGACAGCAGGCCGTTGCCGCCGCCGCAGGCGACCACGAACGACACGGCGAAGCCTAGTCCGCCGGCCAGAAATGCTCGGGACCCATTGCCCATCCGCCACTTGACTTTAGAGGCTATGACGGTTGCCTTCCTGTTAGGTGCTCCTGTCCGGATGCTTAGTACGTAGTCCCGAGCTCCTACTGACCGAAGGCCAGCCGCTCGGCCAGCGAGTCCGGCAGACGGGCGGCGCGGATTGCCGCTGCCGCCGCCGGGATGTCGTATTCGGTGCGCCGGTAGACCGCCGTCCAGTTGTCGGTATCGAGCTCCAGCCAGGCCGCGCGGGGGTCTCCGTCCCGGGGCTGACCGACGCTGCCGGGATTGATCAGCCACTCCCCGGAGTCGATCGCCAGCTCCTCGTCGGCGCCCCGGGTCTCGCCGGTGGCGGGGGAGCCGGGCGCGCGGCAGAAGAACAGGGCCACGTGCGAGTGCCCGATCAGGCACACCCGGTGGGGCTGGGCATCGAGGCACAGCTCGGCTTGCAGCGGTGAGAGCACGTACTCCCAGATCGGATCACGGGGACTGGCGTGGTAGAGGCCGACCGGCTCGTCGGTGTTGAGCGGCTCCAGCTGCTGGAGAAAGGCCAGCGTCTCAGGTGTGATCACCGACTGCGTCCACTTGGCAGCCAAGTTGGCGCCGCGGGAGAACTCCTCCAGCGGCAGCGACCCCCGGACCCCCAGATCGTGGTTGCCGGCCAGGCAGATCGCTGCATGGCGGCGGGCCAGCTCGACGCACGCGTCCGGCTCGGCGCCGTAGCCGACCAGATCGCCCAGGCACCACAGCTCCTCGCTGTCGGAGGCCGCGACGGCGTCGAGCACCGCCTCGAAAGCGTGCCGGTTGCCGTGAATGTCTGAGACGATCGCAATGCGCATAACTACAGTCTCCCCGGTGAGCGGCGTTCCGCGCTACCCCGTCCTGGGGCCGGTGATCCTCGCAGCCGTGACCGCGGAGGCCGGCCGGCGGCTGCTCTCACCCCGTTCGCGGCCGATTGCACCGGTCCCGATCGCCCTGGAGTCGCACTTCAGCCCCCAGGAGATCGAGCGCGGCCGGCGGTTCGCGCGCCCGCAGCTGGCGCTCGGCCTCGTCCGGGCGGCGCTGGATCTCGGGATGCTCGCCCTGGTGGCGCGCCGACCCCCGCGCGTGCTGGCGCGCTCATGTTCGCGCCCGGTCGC
>CALAQT010000536.1 GCA_937888775.1 uncultured Actinomycetes bacterium
GCGGACAGGGCAGGAGAACCGCCGTTCAAAGTTCTACGAGCTTCCGGACAACCTCCAGGCCCACCGGCGTGGCGCTGTAGCCTCCAGAGCGCGCGCCAGTGTCCGGTGCTCTGCTGCTGACCCGTGCCAGCGGTCCCCCAATGAGACCTCATACTAGACTTCGACGCAGCCCAAAGCAGTTGAAAGTTACCACCGTGGACCGGCTCTGACTGCCGGCGGAAAGTGGCCTGTAGGGTGCGGCGGGTGATAGGCAAGTTCCGGCCCGGTGGTCGGACGGCGACAACAGGCGGCTTTCACCCGAGCTGTTGGACGCTTGGCCAGGCACAGTCCCTACCTGCCGAGGGTATGACGGTGCCAGCTAGTCAATGCCGATAGTTCGTCGATCGCGTCCAAGACGCGCGTCAAAGACTCGGCAGGGGTCGAGACGCGCGCTAACGGAAGCGATGGCCGGCACCAGGTACAGGCATGAGCGGGATGTCGAACGGAAGTTCGTCAGGCAGGAATTGATCTCAGGCTGGATCGGCGTCCTGAGCCAATGCCTCGCTGTCGTGCTCGCCACGATCCTAGGGGTAATCGCGATCACCCACGCGTCGCACGCTTCAGAATGGGGCATCACGGCTGGCACCGGCGGGGCGAGCATAGTCTTCGCTGGAGTGGCGGCTGCGCTGGGGAAAGCGGGTAGGTAGCGTCGTGGTCTTGCCCTTGTGCTGCCCTTGCCGTGCCGGGCGCACGTCGGTCTTGCGTCGGGCCAGCGTAGGCGGAAACGCCCTGCTAATGGGCCACTTTAGGTAAGCGGTCAGTTGGGTGGGGGACATAACTGCGCTTCGTCGAATCTTGTGGTTGTTGGTCGGCTGCACGCCCGCGGCTGCGGCGAACGTCCATAGTGCGGGCCAGAGCTTCAGGAGGTTTCGGGCCATGCCGCGGCAGTACTGTTGCGCGGTGATTTGCCGGAGAAGCGTCTGAGGGCTGGCTTCAGATCGCGGCGCAGAACCGCGATCTGGCGTTTGAGCTCGCGCCGGTCGTGGGTGTGCTGGAAGACCTCCCATGCCCAGAACAGCCGCTCGCAGATCTGCAGCCCGAGCTGCCCGAACCGCGCGGAGGTGAGCCCCTTCCACAGATCGGCTCGCTAACGCTGCGCCAGCTCGACCAGCTCGTCGCCAAGCCGGTTGCGCTCCTGCAGCGTGTCGGGCACCAAGATGGCCGCGCCGGCGTTGTAGAGCGCGTCGGGATCGCCGGTGGCTCGGAGTGGGCCGGGCATTTCCCAAAGCAGTGCCGTGGCCTCCCGTCCGGTCAACTACGCTCGAAACCCAAACTCTCGTCAGATCAGACCGTCCGAAGAACCGGGGCACCCCGATCGTCATGCAACCCGACTTTCAACCCATCCACCCCGTCGATTCCCTTGGCGTGGTCGCGGACGCCATGGCGCGCGCGGACGAGACGTTGGACTTGGCCGCGCGCCATCTCGATTCATCGCTCGTCGACGTGCTGGGCATCCTCGGCTTCGACAAGGAGTACGTCTCGGCGCAGGGGTCCTATCTCTATGACGCCGCCGGTCGCGCTTATCTCGACTTCCATACCGGAGAGGGGTTCGCCAGCTTGGGTCACAACCATCCCGACGTGCGCGACGTCCTGCAGGCCACACTCGCCGCGGACTTTGTCGATGGTGTGCAGATCCACTACTCGCCGTTGGCCGGCATGCTGGCCGAGGCGCTGTCGCAGCGTTTGCCGCAAGGGCTCGACGCCGTGTTCTTCGCGAGCACGGGCGCCGAGGCCGTGGATTCGGCGATGAAGTTCGCGCGCGCGGCGACGCGTCGGCCGCGGTTGATCTCCTGCGACAGCAGCTTTCACGGCGTCACGCTCGGGCCGCTCTCGCTGGTCGGTGACGAGTTCTTCAAGGATGGCTTCGGCCCGCTGCTGCCGGGCTGCGAGCGCGTTCCATTCGGCGACCTCGCGCGCTTGGAGGCGGAGCTGCGCGCGAAGGATGTCGCCGCCTTCATCGTCGAGCCAATCCAAGGCCGCATGGTGACCCTTCCGCCCGAGGGCTATCTGCAGGCCGCGCAGGAGCTGTGTCGGCGCTACGGGACGATGTTCGTCGTTGACGAGGTCCAGACCGGACTCGGACGCACCGGAAAGTGGTTCGCACTCGAGCACTGGGCACTCGAACCGGACTTCGTGCTCGTCGGCAAGGCGCTCAGCGGAGGCTATATGCCGGTCGCCGCCATGGTCACGAGCCGCGAGATCTACCAGAAGGCCGTGGGAACGCTCGAGCGCTGCTACGTGCATCAGTCGACGTTCGGCCGCAATCGTCTGTCCATGGCGGCGGGTCTGGCCACCCTGCGCATCATCGAGCGCGATCGCCTCGTCGAGCACGCCGCGCGCGTGAGCACTGTGCTGCGCGACGGGCTCGCCGAGCTTCAGCAGCGCTACGAGATGATCAAGGAGATTCGCGCCAGCGGACTCATGATGGGGATCGAGCTGGGCGCGCCGAGCAGCGGCATCGCCCGGCTCAACTGGCGTTTGATCCACATGGCGAGTGAGGGGCTCTTTCCTCAGCTGATCGTGATCCCGCTGCATCGTGACCACGGCGTGATCACCATGGCAGCCGGCAAGAACGATGTGATCAAGTTGCTGCCGCCGCTGACACTCTCCGAGAGCGAGGCGCGCAGCTTCCTCGGCGCACTCGATGCTGTGCTCGCCGAGTGTCACGGCAGTTCGAGCAAGAACTTCGCCGTCGTGCGTGATATCGCCGCCACAACGCTCCGTCGCCGAGCACGCACGAAGCTCCCGTGAGCGAGGAGACGCCGTTTCGCGGCAAGCCCGTCGATCCGTCGCGTGACGAGGTCTGCCTGATCACGGGTGCGACTGGGTTCATCGGCGGGCGCCTGGCGGAACGATTGGTGCAGGAGGGCTATTCGGTGCGCTGCCTCGTACGCGCGAGCAGCAACACATCGCTGCTCGACGAGCTCGATGTCCAGATCGCTGTTGGCGACCTTACGAGGGCGCGTTCACTCGCTCGCGCCGTCGAGGGCTGTCACTACGTGTTCCACTGCGGCGCGCTGGTATCGGACTGGGCCACTACGGAAGAGATCGCCCGCACCAACGTCGAAGGTACGCGGAATCTGCTCGAAGCCTCCGTTGGTGCATCGGTGCGGCGTTTCATTCATTTCAGCACCACGGATGTCTACGGCTATCCCGACGGCGCGGCGATTGACGAGGCGTACGTTGCGACGCGGTTTCGGAACTGGTACGCGCAGACGAAGCTAGATGCCGAGGCTGAAGTCCGTCGCGTGGAAAAGGCGGACGCGCTGGACGCCGTCATTCTACGCCCGGCGACTGTCTACGGACCCGGTTCG
>CALAQT010000537.1 GCA_937888775.1 uncultured Actinomycetes bacterium
CAACAGCACGTCAGGCTCTCGCGACCGCTCGGATTCACCCCCAAATGACGAGGAGTCCCACATAAGTCCACTAGCCCGGGCCGGCTGCTAAGAGACTCGATGTCCCCTGGTCTGTGTTTCAGCATTGACGCGAGTTCGTGGATCGCCCAGCCCTCCACCGCGCGCAGGATGCATCCTGGAGCATCCACCTGTCCTCGTTTGGCGCATGAGCCAGATCGACTTTCGCTGAGCGTTCCCTTTCGCACACCCGAATCACCGCCGATCCTGCCGACGCAGACGCCTTCGGCGAAGCCTGAGTCTCGGCGCCGAGGACGGCCATCCCCGCGTGCGGTGGTGGACCTGGGCAGCCACCGCCGGCGACACGCTCGCTCAGTTCAACCTCGGGGTGATGCTCGTTCAGTGGTCAGATCCGCCGGAACTTGAAGAGGCCCGCTTGTGGTGGACGCTCGCGGCCCACCCGCGCGAACCGAGCGGCGAGCATCATCGCGGGCAGTCATCCCAAGCTCGCGAACAGCTCGCCGTACTGTTCGAGGTGACGGTCGCCAAGGAACTCGGTTGCCGCGCGCGTGCGAGCGTTGCTGCCCAGTCGCGCCGCCTCTTGAGGGTTGCGCAGCAACCCCTCGACCGCGGCACCGAAGGCGGGAAGGTCGTGCGGGTCTTCGATCAGCAGCCCATGCTCCCCGTCAGTGACCTGATCGCAGATGCCGCCGACGGCGCCCGCGACGATCGGTCGTGATTTCCACATCGCCTCGGCGACGGTCAAGCCGAAGCCCTCGGCCAGGCTCTTTTGCACCACGACACTGGCGTGCCGCTGCAGCGCGTTGACGATCGCGGCGTTCTCGTCAGGGTCGGCCATCGGCACGCAAGCCAGATGCACCCTGCCGCGGATCGCGTGCGGGAGCTCGCGCCAGCGCTGAATGCAGTCGTCATACACTTGGGCGGCTTCGGGATCGTCCGCGACTCCCGTCACGGCCGGGCCGGCCAGCACGAGATGCGCGCCCAACGCTGAATCGACGTACTTGGCGAAGCCATCCATCACGCCGGCCATGTCCTTCATCGAATCCCACCGCGATACCTGGACCACAAGCGGGGCTTTGGCATGCGTTGCAGGCCCGCTCTGCACGATGTCAACGTGACGGTTGATCCGGCCGGGCGAACCGTCACGGCGCATGAACGGAACCACGGGCGGCTTGGCGTCGCCGTCGAGCAGGCCGACATAGCTCAGCGCAAGACGAACGTTCCGGCGCGACATGGGCTCGTTCTTGGCCGAGAACGGATCGATCGAAGGGGCGATGACACGCGTTCTTCCAGGTTCCGCCCACGGCGGCGCAAAGACCGAGCGCGAGACCACGTACCCATCGGCCTCCTGCAGGTACGGGCGCAGGAACTCCCACGCACGCTCCGTCCACCCATTAGGCTCATCCCGCCCGACGTGGCAGCGCCACACGACCCGGCCGCCAGCGTGCTTGATCGCCCCCACCAGGCCCGCGGGCTGCGGGTCGTGGATAAGCACCACATCACCCGGCCGGACCAGGGCGAGCAGCTCGTCGGCGTTTTGACGCAGTACCCGCTCGTAATGACTTCTCTCAGCCTTGCCGAGCGTGCCGCCATCACCTGGGGAGCCGTAGAGCCCGTTATGAATCCGCTTGGTGATCGCGAAGAACTCAGGATCGCCCTCGATCACCAGCCAGCGCGCATCGATACCCGCCCCGCGGGCGTAGGCCAACAGCGTTTGCAGCATCTCCGCCACACCACCCCCAGTCGCCGTCGAGTTGACGTTCAGCACCGCATGTCCGGCAAGCGAGGCCTGCGCCGCATCGGCCGCCTCCTCAAAGCGGGCCATCCGCTCCGCCCCGACCAACGACTCAAGCCGCGCCGCATCCAAGGCCTGAACGTCCACCTCCTGCAACCTCAC
The DNA here is from genome assembly GCA_937888775.1 of uncultured Actinomycetes bacterium. The sequence continues at coordinate 1,916 of CALAQT010000537.1, forward strand.
ATGCGTGTGCAATTCATCAGCTCCTCGCCTCACTAGCGGCGCACGACTTCGGCGGACAGACACGCGAGACGCGAGACGCGAATCGAAGAGTACCCCCGACCAACCGTCTCCACCAAGCAGGTCCTGGTCTTGATGTTCGCAGACATGACGCTGGCTTTGGCTCATTCCTTACACAGAGGATCGGGAGGCGCCAACAGTCGGAGGTCGATGGCGAGATCGTGATCTGACAGCTCGTCGCCGCCTGACGGTAAGTTCGGCCCGGACGCATGCGGCAGCCTCGTATGCCATCAGCATCGCTCCTGCTTCTCCACGAGGATCCAGCAGTGATCGCGCACGGCGCTCCGGCCGACTGAAGCCCTCCTGCGGCGAACTCCTCGCTGTTCGCGGAGGCCTTGCTGCAGTGCGATTGACGTGGTTGCCGCTGGCAGGCGGCCCAAGCCAACGAGGATCACACTCCTCGAACTGGCCACTCGACCGCCCGCCACCGCGTGATCACGCTGAGCATTCGCTGTCGGCCCGGCTCATTGTGGGGTGGGCGATGTGCGCCTGCGACCGAGCCAGCACCGCCATTCCCAGTAGAGCGGCGGTCAAGGCCGCGAGCGTGCCAACCGCCTGGAGGCTGGTGGCGTGCAGCGATTCGTGAAACAGGGTGAGCCCGAGCACGACGCTGGCGATCGGGTCCAACGCGCCACTCGTGGCGATCGTGGCCGCCAGCGCACCGGTGTTTAGCGCCAGCTGGTTGAGCGTCATCGAGGCGTAGCCGACCCCGGCCAGCGCGTAGAGCTCCCAGCTTCCGATCACGTGCAGGATCCCGCTGTGCAGCTCGTCGACGACCGCCTTGGTCAGCGCCGCTGACAGCGCGAACAGGACTCCGGTGGCCGTGCCCAACAGAGCCGCCCGGCGCGGCGCCGGGCCGCGGCGCGCCAGCCGCGCGATCAGATCGGAAGAGCG
>CALAQT010000538.1 GCA_937888775.1 uncultured Actinomycetes bacterium
CAGGACTTTCCTATGGGCGATCCAGGACTCGAACCTGGGACCTCTTCCTTATCAGAGAAGAGCCGGTGTCGTGTCCAGTCGTCTCCAGTAGCGAACAAGCCTGCAAATCGGCTGAAAACAGGCTCCGCGAGACGACTGGAGACGACTGCAGACGACAACCTGATGCACCCCCCATGCACCCCGGAGTCGGAGGTAAGCGTTGACGTCCCCATGACCTTGGCACGATAGGAACACCGGCAGACGGACATTGCGCATGCGTCCCGCGCTGCAGCCAAGTAGCGGTGCGGGCTCAGGAGGATCCCGCCTCGCGCATCCTTGGCACTGCGTCGGTTTCTCCCCGCCGTGCGGCGATGATCGCCGCCTCCGCGGCGATGTGCGGCGCCCCATCAAGCTCGTCGATCACGTGGCCATACGTGCCAAGGGTCAGGCGCGCGTCGTGACCGAGCTGTCGGGCGACGTAGATCACAGACCGGCCTTCGTGCAGTAGGAGGGACGCGAACGAGTGGCGCAGGTCATAGGGCCGGCCGTGCACGACCCCAGCGCGATTCAGCGCCCTTTTGAATGCTCTCCGTCGCCAGGATTGGTAAGCAGACAGTGTCCATGGGCCGCCCTTTTTGGAAGGGAAGATCAGAGCGTGATCGGATGGCCGGCCGCTGCGGAGTTGCCACTCGCGCAGATCGGCAGCAAGCGGCGCGAGGAGTCTGACGGTCCGATGGGCAGAGGTCTTGGTGTCCTTCTCTTGGCCGAGCGAGAGCGCACGTTCAACGAGGATCGTCTGTTCGCGGATGTCGCGCCACTGCAGCGCGAGAGCTTCGCCAGGTCGAAGCCCTGAGTACGCGAGCATGCTCAGTAAGGTCGCGTCGCGAGGAGTAGCAGCCCGCCTCATACGCTCGACGATGGCCGGCGCGAGGGGACGCACTTCGCTTCGTCTCGGGAGCGTCGCCTTCCGGACGGCTCGGACAGGGTTTGTCTGAAGGTGACCACCCTCGACGGCTCGCTGCAGAATGCCGCCGAGCAGCGTCAACGCACCCCTCACGGCGACTGGTCCACCGCCCAGCGCGAGGCGCTGGGCTTGCCAGCGAGCGATCACTTCGGGCGTGATCTCAGCGAGGGCGAGCGGGCCGAGCTCGGGGAGGATGTGCTTGTCGTAGAGATGGCCGTATCGAAGGCGCGTGCTCTCCGACAGATTGCTTCGATAGGCGGTCGCCCACGTTCCCGCGACATATTCGGCGAGCGTCATGCGACCGGTATCGAGGGTCGAGAGCGTTCCGAGTTGCTGGCGGCGGCGAAGCTCAGCGCTGAAGTTCAGGGCGTCGCGCTTGCGATCGAAGGTGCGGGCGCGATAACGGCCGCCTTGTCGCCATCGAGCTCTCCAGCGCACCGAGCCGTCGCTGAGGATTCGCTTCTGTATCTCCATCGCAGATCTCGACCTCAATCATCCTTCTTGAACGCAGCAATCAGGGAAAACTCGGGCGGTTGAGCCGGCCGCCGGGAGCGTCGAGCTCGAGGTCCAGAGGCTGGCTGTCTTTGAGCAGTCTTCGCTAACCAGGCATCGAGCACAAGTGCCGTAAGGCGCGGCGATCGTCCGATGCGAGCGGCGACTGGCAGCTCGCCGGCGCGGATCGCGCGGCGGACGGTCTCGACATTCACACCTGCACGCTCCGCAGCGTCTGCCGTCGTTAGTAGGCGATGGTTCGGCGATTCGGGAACTTCCCGGACCTCGAGATAGGGCAATAGTTGCAACGCGAGCTCTCGCAGAGCCTCGTCATCGAGCGCGGCGGAGAGCACCCGCGCCATTTCCGACGGCTGAGCGTTCCCGTCGCTGCTGCTCATGGCAATCGGGTCTCGAAGCTCCGGCACATGCCCGAGCCTGTCAGCCGAGAGCCCGGCTCGTCATCGGCGCGATCCGATGGCGGCCAGCGGGTCCAAAGGGATCCCCATGGCTTCCTGTGCGACGTCCGATTGCCAGGTGTCGGAGGCGTCGCGTTCGTAGCTCGGCGCGGGCTGCTCGGCGCCCTGCGAGCCGGCGGCCTCTGACTCATGCAGAGCTCGGCCGGGGTTATGGAAGACGGGTGCAAGAGGACTTTGGCCGAACAATCCGCGATGGGTTACCATCGGATTCACGTGCGAAATATATCGGTTGGTATAGGATACTGGTTGGTCAAATGCTTTCTGACTTGATGAAGCCTGCTGGTAGTGGATCAGGGCTTGGTCTGGGATTGGCCCCCCGGCGTGTGGGGGCGGTGGCTAAGCGCGCTGGTGTTCACCTGCCGGGCGCAGCAGAGCGACTGCCGTTGCTCAAGCTCGGACGTGAAGACGATGGGGTTGCTGTGTGGTGGATTGGCGTGCATGGCGGAGCTGGGGAGAGCACGCTGGAGGAGATCTTTTGCGGCTCGCGCGCCGCCGGGCATCGGTGGCCGGTCGCGCCGCCTGGGACTCCACCGGTGGTGGTGGTGTTGGTGGCACGAACGGACGCGCGTGGGTTGCGCGCGGCGCAGAGCGCGATGCAGCAGTGGCAGGCCGGTGAGCTGGGACTGCTCGTCGTGGGGCTGGTGTTGATGGCCGACGCGCCCGGTCGACTGCCGCGCGCGCTGCAGCATTTGGCGAGCGTGATCGGTGGGGGCGTCCCGCGGGTGTGGTCGTTTCCGTGGGTTGAGAGCTGGCGGACCGGCGAGGTTCCCTCGCGGTCCAATTCACCAAAACAGGCTGAGCGGCTGCTCGCGGATCTTCGATCCGTTGGCGCGCTGGGCGGAGAGGCGGGCGTGTGATGTCGGGAGCGTTGAGCTGGATGGTGTTGGCGATCATCAACCCGGGACAGGGGACGGCGCCTCCGGGCTCGGGACAGCTCACGACGTTGGTGAGCTACGTGGCTTGGGGCGTGACGGCGCTGTGCGTTGTCGGGGTGCTGATCGCGGCGGGCAAGATGGCGGTCGCGCATCACCGCGGCTCGGGTGGCGGTGAGCACGCCGCCGCGCTGGGGTGGGTGCTGGTTGCGGCGGTCCTCGCGGGTTCGGCTTCGGCGTTGATCGCGGCGGTGATCTGATGTTCGGCGGCGGCGAGAGTGACCGGTCGCCGTTTGGCCAGTGGGGGTTCGTGCTGTCCGCCGCGACGCTCGCGGTGCTGGGACTGTTCGCCGTGGTCGTGGCGCTGAGCGGGAGCGCCAGCCGCGGCTCTCAGACGCCTGGACGGATCGATAGTTCAACGGCGGCTGGCGGGCGACCCGCGAGTGCTGGCGGGCTGGATGGCTGCAGCTTGCCGACCGGCTCTCAGCAGGTCCCGACGACGGCACCGGCAGCTGACTGGGTGCTGGTGGGGAGCATGGCCGCGCCAGACAGTCCCAGCACGGTCGGGCCGCAGCGCACGGTCGACGGGTTCCGCGTCTGCTTTGCCCACTCTGCGCTGGGCGCGCTGTATGCCGCGGTGAACTTCTGGGCGGCGGGTACCGCCTCATCACCCGCCAGCGTGTACGAGCACCTCGCGGCCGACACCCCCTCGCGCGCACAGGTGGTCGCGCAGTCGCACGGGAACGCGAACCGGTTGGACTCAAGCGGCCCGGTGACGCTCGCGGGCTTTGAGTTCAACTCCTACTCGCCGAGCTCGACGGATTTGAGCGTCGTGCTCCAGGGCTCCTCGGGAGCGCTGGTCAGCGTCGCTTGCACGATGGTCTGGCAGGACGGCGATTGGCGGTACGTGATCCCGCCCTCGGGGGCGCCGGCCGCGGGACAGGTCCAAAGCCTCGACGGGTATGTGCCGTGGAGCGACGCGTCGTGATCGCGCTCGGGAGCATCCTCTCGGCTCCGTTCACGCTCGTCGGCGGCCTGTTGGGTGGCCTGGCGAGCTCGGTCGGTGGGTCGGTGATCACCGAGATCGCGAAGGCGATCATGCAGTCGCTCAACCAGGCGATCGCGACCGTCGGAACGTTGTGGGTACAGATCGGCACCCCAAACCTGACCACCACCGACGGGGGCAGCACGCCGTCAGATCCCGTGGCATACATCCAGGGGCACCTCTGGTGGTACATGACCGCGCTCGCGGTCTGCGGAGTGCTGGTCGGCTGCGGCCGGATGGCATGGGAGCAGCGCGCCGACGCCGGCCGAGACGTGTTGCAGTCCGTCGCGGTGTTTGTCGCGGTGTCGGGCGCGGGGGTGTCGGTGATCGCGCTGGCGGTGTCGGCGTCTGATCAGTTCTCGACCTGGATCATCAGCCAGTCGGTGCATGGCGCGTTCGGGGTGCAGCTGACCGCGCTGCTCGGGTTGACCGCGGCGTCGGGCGGGTTCGGAGCGATCCTGGTGATCATCCTCGGGCTGCTTGCCCTGTTGGCGTCGCTGCTGCAGATCCTGTTGATGGTCGTCCGCGGCGGGATGCTGGTGATCTTGACCGGGATTCTCCCGACCACGGCAGCGTTCACGGGGACGCAGGCGGGCCGGCAGTGGTTTCGCAAGAGCATCGGCTGGCTGATCGCGTTCATCCTCTACAAGCCGGCCGCCGCGATCGTGTACGCGACCGCGTTCCGGCTCGCCTCCTCCAACGTGTTCGGGTCCGGCGGCCTCTTGAACGTGATCACCGGACTGTCGCTGATGCTCCTTGCGCTGCTCGCGTTGCCGGCGTTGATGCGGTTCGTGACGCCGATGGTCGGCGCGGCCGCCGCGGGCGGAGCGGGCACGATGCTCGCCGCGGCCGGCGGCGCGGCGGCGGTCGCAATGCCCTC
>CALAQT010000539.1 GCA_937888775.1 uncultured Actinomycetes bacterium
GGGCTCGCGCAGGCGCCCGCCCGGCAGCCCGGTGACCAGCGCGCGCACGCGCGCGGCCAGCTCGGCCTCGAGCTCGGCGGTCTGCGCGCGGTAGATCCAGCGCTCGTCGGCGACGAGGTCGCCGGTCTTTACGAGCTCGTGGATTGCGGACTCCGATGGGCTTTCGCCCAGCAGCTCTCCGGCGGCAGCGTGCAACGTGTCGATCGGCAGGCATGTGCTGCCGCTGCGCTCCGCTTCTGACAGCGCGTGCAGGATCGCCGCCCGCATCCGCGCGTCGCTGTCGCCGGCCGAGCCCGACCGCGCGATCCGATCGGCGATCACGAAACCGACGCCGAACATGCTGGTCAGCTCGTATGGGTTCTCGCTGACGATCCGGTGCGCCTCCGAGCCGTAATGGTCATGGATGCGCGCGGCCAGGTAGGCGAGGCCGTGCGGCGCCAGCAGCAGGTGCAGGCGACGGGTGACGCGCAGCTCCCGCCACGAATCCGCCGCCTGCTCTGCGCGGGCCAGCCGCAGCCCGACCGCGGCAAAGGCACCGTCAGGGTCAGTGTCGATCGCGTCAAGGACGCCCGTCGCGCCGAACTGGGCCACCAGTTGCTGTGCGCGTCTGGCGCCGACGTGCTTGACGCGGCGCAGGTAAGCGATCAGCGCCTGAGGGTCATCAGGCGCGAGCGGGGTGGCCTGGGTCACTTTGACCTGGCGGCCGTAGCGACTGTCATCAACCCAGCTTCCTATGACGCGGGCGCGCTCGCCCGGCTCCAGGTGGGCCAGAGGCCCGACGAGCGCAATCGAGGCTCCGTCCTGGGCGGCCGCGTCGAGGACCGCCCAGCCGCTCTCGGCGCTGACGAAGCGCACGCGGCGGACGGCAACTTCGGCATCGAAGCACGAGTCCATCTCGTTGAAGTTACGCGCCGCGACGGCGGTTCCGCGTTGCACTTAGGGGTCCGCGTGGAGCGCAGCGACCGCCGCCGCGGAGGCGGCGAGACTCTCGCTGGTGGCGCTCGCGAGGTCCCGGAGCGCGGGGTTTGATCGGGCTACCTCGCTGGCTATTTCGAGATTTGCGAGGATCTCGGCATTATCGCGCGCTCGGACGGCATTTGAAAGCGACGCCCGATGGTCGGCCAGCGTGCCAACTGAGCTAGAAGAGCTGTTCCTGCCCGGGCAGGCGACCGCCGTCGTGGCGGCCCAGCGGCGGCACCTGGCCCAGCGCCATCGCCAGATCGCGGGCGATGGCCGCCTCTGAGCGGGAGGCGACCAGCGGATCCTCGATCCCCTCGATGTAGACCAGCGTACGGCGGCCGTCGCCGCGATCGTCCCCTTCCAGTGGCACCAGCGCGAACACTCGATCAGCCCGCGCGAACTTGCCGTAACCGAGTGCCACCATCGGCCGGGGACGCGCCATGACCTCGGCATCGTACGCCAGCCGGCTCACACGGGTGGGTGGCGCTGCTGATCGGATTGGGGCAGGTTATCCGTGCTGAATTCCGACAGCGGCGACATGCCCCGACTGCTCTCGATGAGCACTGAGGATTGGACGCGGTCGGCAGATGTGAACGTCGACGTGTTCAACGAGCCGTCGACGTCCGCGAGAGCGCCGGCGTCGAGGTCGTCCTGCGAGCCTAGTCGCCCAGGATCAGCCCGAGCCGGCGCTCGATCGTCTCGGCAAGAACCTCGCGCACCGGCCCCTGCTCAAAGCGCTCGACGAGCGCCTCCAGGAAGCCCTCGATCACGAGCCGCTTGGCGATCGGCTCTGGGAGTCCGTGCGAGCGCAGATAGAACAGCTGATCGGGGTCGACTTGGGCGACGGCCGCTGCGTGCGTGCAGCGCACGTCATTGGCCTGGATCTCCAGGCCGGGGATCGCGTCGGCGTGGGCGCGCTTGGAGATCAGCAGATTGCGTGACTCCTGAAACGCGTCGGTTTTCTGGGCGCCGGGGTCGACGATGATGTTGCCCTTCCAGACGGCCGTCGAGCGTCCCTGCAGGACGCCACGGAAGGCGAGGTCGGAGGTCGTATTGGGCGCCGCGTGCTCCTGGGTGGTGTCGAAGTCGATGTGCTGGCGGCCGTGGGTGGCGTAGGCGCCGGTGACGCGGGCACCGGCTCCTCGGCCACCGAGCCTGGTCTCCATACGCACGTGGCCGTTGGCCGAGCCGAACCCCAGCGCGACCCAGTCCAGAGTGCCGTCACGCGCCACCTCGGCGCGGTGGGTTCCAAAGATCCAGCTGTGCTCGGATAGATCTTGGCCGGAGACGAAGCGCAGATGAGCGTTGTCGCCGACGACCAACTCGACGACCGAGTTGACCACGCCGTCGAGCTCCTCGTCGGCGGAGAGGTACTGCTCCCAGACCTCGGCCTGCGCGCCGGTCTCAAGCACGATCAGCGTGCGCCGGTCGAGCACGGTCCGGCTCGCGCTCTGGATCGCCGTTAAGAGCACCGGCAGCCCGAGAGCAACCCCGGCCGGTACGTACACGAACGCGCCGTCACGGAAATTGGCGTCGTTGCGGGCCACGAACGGGTCCTCGTCAGAGACCACGGTGCCCAGATGGCGCTGCACGAGCTCAGGATGCTCGCGCGCGGCCTGTTCCAGCGAGCTGACGATCACCCCGTCGGGCAGCTCACCGGTCGACGTCGCCGCGCAGGCGTCCCGCTGGGAGAGCTCGGCACAGGCCTGCGGTGAGAACAGCGCAGCCGCTGCGCTTGAGGCACCATTCCCGGCCTCGGGAGCGGGCGCGTAGGTGGACAGGTCAAGACCGCTGATGTCGGTGAACTCCCAGCCCGGCTTGCCCTTGAACTGGGGCAGCTGGAGGTTCTCGCTCAGCCGGGCGGCACGCTCCCGGCGAACAGCCATGAAGTCGGGCTCCGCCGTCATCGTCCCGCCGCTGGAGGACCTAGCCAATCGAACCCTCCATCTGCAGCTCGATCAGGCGGTTCATCTCCACGGCGTACTCCATCGGGAGCTCCTTGGTGATCGGCTCGATGAATCCGTTGACGATCAGCTTGGACGCCTCGTCCTCCGGGATGCCATGCGACATCAGATAGAAGAGCTGATCGTCGCCGACCTTGGAGACGGTCGCCTCGTGGCCGACGTTGACGTCGTCCTCGCTGATCCTGATCGTCGGATAGGTGTCGGAGCGCGAGTGCTCGTCGAGCAGCAGCGCGTCGCAGACGACCTTGGAGCGCGCGCCGTGGGCACCCTTGGCGATCTCCAGCAGGCCTCGGTACGAACCGCGCCCGCCGTCCTTGCAGATCGACTTGGCGAAGATGTTCGAGGTCGTGTTGGGGGCGGCGTGGATGATCTTGCCGCCCGCGTCCTGGTGCTGACCCTTACCGGCGAAGGCGATCGAGAGGATCTCCCCGTGGGCGCGCTCGCCCATCAGGTAGACGCTGGGGTACTTCATCGTCAGCTTGGAGCCGAGATTGCAGTCCACCCACTCCACGGTCGCGTCGGTCTCGGCGACCGCGCGCTTGGTGACGAGGTTGAACACGTTCGCCGACCAGTTCTGCACGGTCGTGTAGCGGATCCGCGCGCCCGGCTTGGCGAGCAGCTCGACCACCGCCGAATGAAGCGACGATGAGCTGTAGGTGGGAGCCGTGCAGCCCTCGACGTAATGGACGTAGGAACCCTCGTCGGCGATGATCAGCGTCCGCTCGAACTGCCCCATCGACTCGGTGTTGATGCGGAAGTAGGCCTGCAGCGGCATCTCGACGTGCA
>CALAQT010000540.1 GCA_937888775.1 uncultured Actinomycetes bacterium
GGGTCGCGCCGGCGCCGAGCAACGCGATCGCGGCGTGCACGCCGGGCGCCAGCACCACCGCCGCCCCGGCGACCGCGAAGTCCCCGTGCGTGCGAGCGTGCTCGACGAACGCCATCCGGGCGCCTTCGGGGGCCGGCGGGACCTCGATCTCGGTCAGCAGCTCGTCAGAGGCGATCGACGTGGTCATCGCCCCGCGGAACAGGTCGGCCGCGCCGACCGTGCGCTCCCCTGCGGCGGAGCGCAGGTGAAAGGTCGCGTCCAGTGCCGCCAGGGCAACCGGCAGTTCGGCGCTGGGGTCGGCGTGGGCGACCGAACCACCGACGGTGCCGCGGCTGCGGATCGCGGGATGTCCGACCATCCGCACGGCATGTTGCAGCAACGGCCAGCCGCGCTGCACGACCGCGGAGCGCTCGAGCGTGGCCTGGCGGGTGAGCGCCCCGATCCGCAACCTTCCGCCTGCCCGGCGCAGGTAAGCAAGCTCGCCGATCGGATTGAGGTCGACCAGCAGGGCCGGGCGCGCGAGGCGGAAGTTCAGCAGCGGCACGAGGCTCTGGCCGCCGGCCAGGGCCTTGGCGTCCTCGTCGCCGAGCAGTGCCAGCGCCTGCGTGAGCGAGCGAGCCGCCTCGTACTGAAACGGGGCCGGCTTCATCGCCGCCAGACCAGTCGGCCCAGCCCGAGCCCCGCGATGACCCCCGCGAGCAGGATCGCCGCGCGCTCGAGCAGTGGCCGGTAGACCGCGGCACCGGCGTCGAACACGTCTTCGCCGCCGGCTCGGGGACCGCCGCCGGCACCATTTGCCTCGCTGGTGATCGCGCGCTCCAGTCGGCAGGCAAATTCCTTGAGCACGCCGGAAGCGACCTCCTCCATGATCCCTCGGCCGAGCTGGGCCTGGCGGCCGGTGACGTTGAGCTCGGTGTCAACGAGCACGCGCGTCGCGCCGGCGTCCTCGCGGGCGTTGATCGTGATCGTCGCCTCGGCAGTTCCCTGTCCGCGCGCTTCGCGTCCTTGTACGCGAAAGCTGGCCACATGCTCGTCGTCGTCAACGTCCTGGAGTGCAGCCACTCCGTCGTACTGCGCGGTCACCGGCCCCAGCTTGACCTTCATCTGACCGCGATACTCGCCCTGGACGGGATCGGCCTGCAGCGATGCTCCCGGCAGCGCCTGCGCGACCCTGGGCACGTCGAGCAGCATCGGCCAGGTCTTGTGAAGCGGGACGTTGACCCGCAGCTCGTCGGTCAGTCTCATGTGTCCTTTCGGGTTGAGTTCACAGGCCGGCCTCCCGCAGCGCGCGCCACAGCTTCTCCTCGCCGTAGGGCGGGTCGAGGTGAAGTCCGTCGAGCGCGTCGGCGACCGCGTTGGCGACTGCGGGCAGCGTGCCGACGGTCCCCCCTTCGCCGGCGCCCTTGGCACCGAGCGGATTCAGCGGCGACGGGCTTGAGACCTCGGCGGTCAGGATCGGCGGGATCTCGGCGGCGGTCAGCAGGCTGTAGTCCATGAACGAGCCGCTGCGGTTCTGCCCGCTCTCGTCGTGGATCGCCTCCTCGACCAGGCACTCGCCAAGCGCCTGGACGACGCCACCGATCACCTGCCCGTGGGCCAGCAGGGGATTGATCACCGTGCCCGCGTCGTCGACCGCGGCGATCCGCAGCACGCGCAGACGCCCGGTCGCCCGCTCGATCTGCACCACCGCCGTATGCGCGCCCGACGAGAACACCAGCGGGGAGTGAAAGCTGGCGCCGGCGCGTAGGCCGACCTCCATGCCCGGCGGGAGGCGCTCAGGCTGATAGGCCGCGCCGGCCAGCTCCGCCCAGGAGACAGCGTCGGCGCTCGCCGACGACGTGAACGCCCCGGCGGTCAGCTGCACCGGACCGGGTTCGCAGGCGAGCAGGTGTGCGGCGAGCGGGCGGGCCAGCTCCACGAGCTTCTCGATCGCGATCACGACCGCCGACCCTGCCATCGCCACCGAGCGACTGCCGAACGTGCCCACCCCTCGGGGGACGGTGGCGCTGTCGCCGAAGCGCATGACGACCTGATCGAGCCCACACCCGAGCCGGTCGGCGGCGATCTGGGCGAACGTGGTCTCGTGACCCTGGCCGTGCGGGCAGGCGCTGCTGCTGATCACGAACCGGCCGCTCGGATCGAGCTCGATCTCGGCACTCTCCCACTGGCCGCCGGCGCGCTCGACGTAGAGCGCGACGCCGATCCCGGTGACTGTGGCGGCGTCAATACGTGTCCCGGGGTCCGCGTTGCCCGCATCGTGGATGGCCTGAAGGCCCCCGAGCTCGACGGCCAGATCGAGGCAGCGCTCGTAGTCGCCCGAGTCGTACACGTACCCCAACGGCGTCCGGTGCGGGAATTGGCGAACCAGGTTCTGGCGCCGCAGCTCGATCCGGTCGATGCCCAGCTCGCGCGCCGCCTGGTCGACCAGCCGCTCGAGCATGTAGGCGGCGTCGGGCCGGCCGGCGCCGCGGTACGGACCGGTCGGGACCTTGTGCGTGCGGGCCCCGACGAGCTCCACCTGGGCAGCCGGGATCTCGTAGCAGCCGGTCATCAGCATTGCGGCTGTGTGAGGGGGAATCGCAGTGGTGGTCAGCAGGTAGGCACCGAGGTCGGCCCACAGCCAGGCGCGGACGCCGAGCATGCGCCCGCCGGCATCCAGCGCCAGCTCGATGTCGCCCTCGATCCCGCGCCCTTGGTAGGCGGCGAGGAAGTTCTCCAGCCTATCCTCGGCCCACTTGAGCGGCATCCCGAGCTTGATCGCAGCCGCCGCGACGGCCGCGACCTCGGGCGCGATCACGCCCTTGCTCCCGAACGCACCGCCGACATCGGGGACGATCACCCGCACTCCGTCGTCCGGTCTGGAGAGGATGTGGGCAAGCTGGGCGCGCGGCCGGTGCGGATCCTGGGCCGAGCACCAGACGGTGAGCAGGTCGCGGCCCGGATCGTGCTCGGCGATAGCCCCGCGCGTCTCGATCGGCGCCGCGACCAGCCGCGGCAGCGAGTAACTGCCGCAGATCACGTGGCGGGCGGCCGCAAACGCGCCGTCGATGTCCCCCCCCCGGCGCGACCATCGCATAAGGGCAAGGTCGGAGTCACGCGCGTTGACGACCGCGTCGCGCGGCTCGTAGTCGACTCGCACCAGTTCGGCGGCGTCCTCGGCCAGCGCCCGCGTCCGCGCGATCACCGCCGCGACCGGCTGTCCGGCGTAGCGGACCTCGTCACGCGCCAGTACAGGGTGTGGCTCGTCCGCCAGCTCGGCGCCGTCGAGCGGCGGCACCGGGAATGGACGCACGAGGCCGTCGAGGTCGGCGGCGGTCACCACCGCCAGGAGTCCGTCGGCCGCCGCGGGTGCTTCGATCGCGGTGATCGAGGCGCGGGCGTGGGGGCTGCGGACGAAGGCGACGTGAGCCAGTCCGGCGAGCTCGAGGTCATCCAGGTATCGTGTCTGGCCGAGCAGGACGCGGGCGTCCTCCCGCCGCGTGACGGCTGCCCCGATCATCGCAGCCGGTCGGCAATCCAGTCCGAGACCAGCGGGCGGTACTTGAACGGGATGTTGTTGCACACATGGGTACCGTCGTCATACAGGACCCACTCGGAGTTCTGCGCTGCATCGGCGATGCGCTTGGTCTGCTCCCAGGCGATCACACGGTCGAGCTTGCCGGTGACAACGAGGCAGGGCTGCCACACGCGCTCCGCTACCCCTTCGAGGTTGAGCTCGAGGGCTCGCCGGCGGGCGTCGGCTTCGCCGTCGGCTCCGGTGTGGTGCGCGATCGTGTCCCGCGTCAGCTCAGGCATCGACTCCCAGTTGGCCGCGAAGTCGTACGGACCGCTGATGCCCGCTACCGCCTTCACCCGCGGCTCGAACGCCGCCGCCCGGATTACATAGTGTCCGCCGAGGCTCACGCCCACGGCCGCGATCCTGTCGCCGTCCAGCGTCGACCGGTCGGCGACCGCGTCGAGGATCGCCGTCACTGCCACGTCGTAGTCGGCACGGATGTTCATGTGAAATCCGGTCTCCCCCTGACCGGGGCCATCGAGCGACAGCGTCGCCATGCCGCGATCGAGGAACACCGACTCCCAGTGAAAGAACTCCTCCTTGGTCGAATCGAGCCCCGGGATCAGGACGACGAGCGGAGCTCGTGCCGTCCCGGGAGGCCGGCGCAGGTTGGCCACCACGGTGCCGCCGTCGATCTGCGCTTCGATCCGCTCAGCGCCGGTGTCCAAGAGCTCGTGGGCCGCGTACATCGAGCGCACCGCCGCCTCCGTGTTGCCGCGGTTGCGCTCCGGATCGAGCACCCAGACGAACTTGGAGAAGTGGTAGCTCACCGCGGCGCGCAGATATGCCTCGCCGGCGCTGCGGCGGCTGCCATGCTCCAGCCAGCGCCGCGCCAGGCCGGTGTGGACCTCAGCGGTGGCGGTCCAGGCATCAAGCCACTCGTCCCAGCGTGAGATCGAAGCGGTCGTGCGGATGAAGTCGTTGTAGTCGACGCCGTTGGAGATGAACCGGCCCGCCCAGTGCTTGATCGCTGCCTCAACGCGCGCGTCAGCCATGTGGTTCTCTTCCCCCGGTCACTTCGAGGTTCAGCTCACGCACGGCGTTTCCATATCGCAAAGTTCGAAGCCGCGGGCGCCCCGCTCAGTTGGCCCGGCGCCGAGCGGACGCCGGCTTAGCGGGCGGCGGCGCGGTCGATCCCCTAACCACGAGAGTCGGCTCGAGCAGGATCTCGCGGGGGATCTGCGAGCCGTCACCGAGGCGCTGGAGCAACAGGTTGGCCGCCTCGGTTCCGATCTCGCGCTGGGGTACCCGGACCGAAGTGAGCGGCGGGCGCAGTCGCTCGACGAACGGCATGTCGTTGAAGCCGACGATCGATACGTCGTCGGGACAGCGCAGCCCGCAGGCCTCGAGGGTGTCATAGCAGCCGATGGCAAGCCGATCGTTGGCCGCCACGATCGCGGTGATGTCATCTGCCGCACCGAGCAATTCGCTGCTCACACGGGCGCCTTCTGCTTCGGTGAATGACGCGCTGAAGCGCACATGCTCGCCGAGCGTGTCCAGCCCCACGGCTCGCATGGCCTCCAGAAAGCCGAGATAGCGCCGGTGTCCGGTCGAGATGTTCTGCGGGCCGGCGACGTGGCCGATCCGCGAGTGCCCCAGCTGCGCGACGTGCTCCACCGCCAGTCGGATGCCCTGCCGGTCGTCGACGGTTACCGCCGGCACGGAGCGATCCTCGAGGCTGCGGTTGACCAGAACGAGTGGCACGCCACCGGCGGCGAGGTCGGCCAGGAATTCTTGATCGAGTCGCGCCGTGGCGGAGATGAAACCGTCGACCTGACGCGCGCGCAGCGCCTCCAGGTAGCTGCGCTCGCGCTCGGCGTCGTTGTCGGTGTTGACGATCAGCGACGTGTAGCCGGCGTCGTCGAGCCGGTCCTCGATCCCGCGCAGGATCGGCGGGAACAGCGGGTTGGTGATGTCGGGGATCAGCACGCCGATCGTGTAGGAGCGATTGGTCTTGAGCCCGCGCGCGATTGGGTTGGGCCGGTAGCCAAGCGCTTGCGCAGCGCGCATCACGCGCTCGGCGGTTTCCTGGTTGACCAGCCCCCGCGTCTCGGCGTTCAGCGCACGCGAGACAGTGCCTGGATGGACCTTCGCCACGCGGGCGACGTCCCGGATCGTGACCGAGGTCGGCACGCGGCCCATTATGCAGTCGTGTGCATTGACGAGGTGCAGCGGGACCAGCGCTCACGGGTGGCCTGCGCGAACCCGCGGGGCACGGGTCATCGCCTCCTGCGGGTCATCGCCCAGATCGGCCAGCATCACGATCGCGGCGTTGCGCCCCGGCCCACCGGTGACTGAACCACCCGGGTGCGTGGTGCCGCCGGTCTGATACAGGCCCGGAATCGGCATGCGGTGCTGCGCCCAGCCGGGCACCGGACGGAGCGAGCCGCTGTAAGCCGGCGAACGATCGCCCCCGTGGAAGGTGCCCCGCCACATGTGAGGGTTGGAGCGCTCGAGATCCACCGGAGACACGATCAGCTCGGCCAAGATCGTCTCATCGGTGAGGTTCGGCGCGACGCGGCGCAGGTGACCCAGATGCACGGCGGCGATCTCGTCTCGCAGCCGTGCCCATTGCTCGGGGCCCTCGCCGGGGTCATACGGCTGCATCCCCAGAATCTTGACCGTGTGCTGGCCGGCCGGCGCGCGCGTCGGATCGGCGACGGTCGGAGTCGGGAACAGTAGCCAGGCGCCGTCCCGGACCAGGCGCCCCTCCTTGACGTCGCGTCCCATCCGCACAACGTCCTCCGGCCAGCCGGCGACGCCGGCCGAGACCGCGGTCAGCTCGCCGCCGTCGTGACCGGTGTAAATCGGCGGCTGCGTGGTCGCGTAGTGCGCGGCGAAGGCGGCGATGCCGGCGTCGTACGTCTCGACGCCGTAGAGGAAATCCTCGCCCCAGGCA
The DNA here is from genome assembly GCA_937888775.1 of uncultured Actinomycetes bacterium. The sequence continues at coordinate 6,456 of CALAQT010000540.1, forward strand.
GCGGGCGGCGCCATCTTCGTCAGATCCTTGACATGGATCGTCGACAGCACCGCCTTGCCGGCAATGTGGCGCTCGCCGTCCGCGGTCTGCACCCCCACGCAACGTCCGTCCCGCAGCACGAGGCTGACGACGCGCCGATCACAGAGCACCTCGCCGCCGCCGTCCTCGATCACCTCCACGAGCGTCCGCGCGAGCTCGCCCGAGCCGCCCCGTGGCAACGTCCAGCTCCGGTGCTGGCGCCCGAACACGATCGAGTAGGCCAGGAGGCCCGAGCCGGCCGAGTCGACGGGTTGCCCAGTCTGGAAAGCCATCCAGAGCATGAACGACTGGACATGGCGACTCTCGAACTCGTAGCGCACGACGTCCCAGGCGCTTATCGCCGCGCGGCGCAGCCAGCGCGTGGCGCCCGGTCGCCCGGCGATCATCTCTTCGAAGCTGGGTCCCAGGCCCACCGGGGTGAACCGCTGCCGGGTGAAGACGTCCTTGACGGAGTCGTACTCGGCCAGCAGCCGCCGGTAGGCATGTGCGTCGGCGCGTGAGAAGCGCGCGATCTCTTCGCAGGTGCGCTCGAGATCCAGCCACATCGTCAGCGACTCACCGTCTGCAAACACCACGTGTGCCACCGGGTCTGGCTTGATATAGGTCAGACCGCGGTCGGCGATCAACCCCAGTTCGTCATCAGCCAGCAGCGGGTTGGTCTGAATCAGCGTATGGCCGGTGGAGCACGAGTCCAGCCGGAAGCCCGGCAGCAGCAGCTCCTCGGAAGCCACGCCGCCGCCCGGCACCTGCCGGACATCCAGCACGAGGCAACGATGGCCCGCCCGCGTCAGGTAAGCGGCTGCGATCAGGCTGTTATGGCCTGCGCCGGCCACGACCACGTCGGCACTCACCGAGGCCACGTGGGTCATTCGCCGGTCGTAGTCGCACCGCTGGACACGGCGCCACCCAGGTACAGCGCGCCGATCTCCGGATGCTCGAGCACCTCACGCCCGGAGCCGGTCAGGCGAACGATGCCGTTCTCCAGCACGACGCCGTGGGTGCTCAGCCTCAGTCCCGCCCGTGCGTTCTGCTCCACGAGCAGGATCGTCTTGCCCTGCTGGTTCATCAGCTCGATCATCGAGAAGACCATCTGGCGCGTCTGTGGGTCAAGGCCCATCGAAGGCTCGTCGAGCATGATCAGCGTCGGGTCGAGCATCAGGCAGCGGGCGAACTCCACCAGGCGCTGCTGGCCGCCGGACAGGCTCCCGGCCTTCTCGTCGGCCCGGTCGCGCACGATGGGGTAGAGCTCCTCCACCGCCGTGCGCCGCGTATGCACGAGCGATCGGTCCTTGACCGTGAAAGCGCCCATCTCTACGTTCTCACGCACGGTCATCTCGGGGAACAGGCTGTGCGCCTGCGGTATCTGAGCGATGCCCTTGGCCAGGATCTGCTTCGGCGTCATGCCGGAGACGACCTCGTCATCGAAGCGGATCTCGCCCTGGCGCGGGCGCAACAGGCCGCTGATCGTCGCCATCAGCGTCGACTTGCCGGCGCCGTTGGGTCCGACCACGCAGGTGATGCCACCGCGCGGCACGTTGAGCGTGACCCGCTTGAGAATGTCGCCGCCGCCGTACCCGGCGGTGATCCCCCGCAGCTGCAGCAGCGCCTGAGAATCGCCGAGCTTCTCCCGCGGCGCATTGCGCACCGGCATCACCACAACCCTGGCGCCGCCGTGATGCGTCGCCTCCTCGGCGAGCTCGAGTTGGGTGGAGGGATCGTCCTCGCCGCCGAGGTAGGCGTCAAGCACCGCCGGGCTGGTCCGCACCTCCGCAGGCGTGCCCGAGACGAGCGCCGTGCCCTGGCTGAGGACGGTGATGCGCGAGCACAGGCCCATCACGAACTCCATGTTGTGCTCGACGACGAGGATCGTCTTACCCGCCTTGTTGAGCTCCTTGATGCGGTCGCCGAGGTGGGCGATCAGGGTCGGATTGACGCCCCCGGCCGGTTCGTCGAGTAGCAGGATCGCCGGATCGGCCACCAACAGCGAAGCGAGCTCGAGCAGCTTGCGCTGACCGTAGGAAAGGTTGCCAGCCGGTTCATGGGCGAGCCGGGTGATCCCGACGAAGTCCAGCAGCTCCATCGCTCGGCGCTTCTCACTGGCCGAGCCGGCCAGCCGCATCACGCCGCGCAGCCAGCCTTCCTTTCGCTGGGTGGCGACGAGCATGTTCTCCAGCACGGTCAGCCGGGTGAACAGGCGCGTGAGCTGGAAGGTACGCCCGATCCCGAGCTTGAACACCCGGTCAGGCGGCGCGTTGGTGATCTCGGCGCCGCTGAAGTGGACCTGTCCCTGCTGAATGCGCTCGTAGCCGGTGATGATGTTGAACAGCGTCGTCTTGCCCGAGCCGTTGGGGCCGATTAGCCCGTTGATCTCACCTTCGCGGACCTCAAGGTTGCAGAGCGACAGCGCCTTGACGCCACCAAAGGACTTCGAGACGCGCTGGACGTCGATCAGGTTGCTCATCATGCCGCTCCCGCGACGCCGCTGGGGAGTTTTGCCTGACGCTCGTCTCCGGGGCTGGTGGAGCCGTTCATCCGACGCTTCTCCAGCCAGTGGGCGATGCCGGGGACGACGCCCCGCGGCAGCACCAGGATCACCGCCAAGAACAGGACGCCGTAGGCGATCAGGTAGATGCCGTTGCCCGAGAAGGTCTGGGTCAGATACTGCTGGAGGGACTCGAGCACGAACGCCCCCAGCAGCGGACCGACGATCGTGCCCAGACCGCCGAGGAAGGCCATCAGTGCGAGGGAGACGTCGAACAGCGGGTCGAATCCGAACTGGGGGAAGATCTGGCCCAGGAAGTAGAAGTACAGGCCACCGACCATGCCGACCGGGATCGCGGAGATCACGAACGCGGTCAGCTTGACGCGCCGGGTCCTGACGCCGAGGCCGAGCGCGCGATCCTCGTCGTCGCGGATCGCCAGCAGCTGCAGCCCAAAACGCGAGCGGCGTACCGCCCACGAGACGACCACGGTGAGGATCAGGATCACCAGCGCCACGTAGTAGAAAGGCTGGTTGTAGTTGGCCGCCGAAAACGGGGCGATCGGCAGCAGGATCCCGGAGGTTCCCCCCGTGAAGCCAAGGTTGGTCGCGGCTAGCTGGAAGATGAAGAAGATCGCGATCGTGACCACCACGAACGTGTGCCGGCGCGTGCGCAGCGCGATTAGCCCGACCGGGATCGCGATCAGCCCGGCGACGATGCCGCCGAACGGAAGCAGCGCGAACACCGGCCAGCCTCCGGCCACGTGCCAGTCCTGCGCGGCCAGCGCAACCGCATAGCCGCCGCAGCCGAAGAACACCGCGTGACCGAGCGCGAGATAGCCCGAGTAGCCGCTGAACATGTTCCACGACGAGGCGGCAACCATGAACACGAGGGTGAACACCGCGATTGACGTCGTCGAGGGGTCGGTGACCGCGAGCGGAAAGCCCGCGAACACCGCCAGCACGATGACGATCGCTCCGATGACCGCAATGCGCCGCCGCGGCGGCGGCGCGACGACGTCCGGTTGCGGGTCCGTCGCGACGTCCGGTTGCGAGTTGGTAACGCTCATTGGGCACGCGCCGCCGTGCGGCCGAACAGCCCCTGGGGCCTGACCGAGAGCACGATCACCAGCGCCGCGAAGTACACCAGTGGCGCCCACGTCGGCGACCAGGCGACCGCGACGACGTCATTGATCACCAGTAGGAAGATCGCCGCCGCCATCGCCCCGCCGATGCTCCCCATCCCGCCCAGGATCACGATCGCCAGCAGCCGTGAGATCAGGTCATAGCCGGTGTTGGGATTGAACGAGTTTGTGGCGCCGAACACCATCCCGCCGACCGCGGTGACCGCCACGCCGATGCCAACCGAGATCGTGCGCACACGGTTGACATCGATGCCGATCAGGTCGGCGGCGGTCCGGTTCTGCAGCGACGCGCGCACCGCCCGACCGAACTGGGTGCGGTACAGGACGTAGTACAGGCCGATCAGCAGGGCGATCGCCAGCGCGAAGCCGATCAGGTAGATGTCTGGCAGGTAGAAGCCGAACACGTGCACCGAGGAGTTGACGTAGGACGCCTGCAGCTGCTGGTAGTCGACGCCGAAGATCGCCGTCAGGATCCCCTCGATCACGATCGCCACCGCGTAGGTGATCAGGATCGACATCTGCGTCCGATCCTGGTCACGCAGCCGGCGCATGAAGCAGAACTCGATCGCCACCCCAAGCGCGAACATCAGCGGAACGGTGATCAGCAGCCCCGGCAGCAGGCCGATGCCGACGTGCACCGACAGCTCGTAGCTGAGGTACGCGCCGAGGATCACCATCACGCCCTGAGCGATGTTGATGATGTCCATGACGCCGAAGATCAGCGTCAGACCGGCGGCCATGAGCGCGTACACGCCGCCGGTCAAAACGCCATCGACGATCGCCTGCAGGAGGGCGGTTGACGACATTGGGCTCTAGCCCTGCCAGGCCGGCTTCGGGTAGAGCGGCGGGTGCGAGCCCGTGGTCGCGGTGGGAATCGACTGGACCAGCGTCCCGTTCTGCCACTGGAACGTCAGCGTCTTCTGGGACGTGTTCTCGCCGAGCGGGTCGAACTTCACCGGGCCCTGGACGCTGTTGAGCGTAACGCCGCTGTGCAGGTAGGCGATGATCTTCTGGTTGTCGAAGCCGTGCGTCGCCTGCACCGCCTGGGCGATCACCTGTCCGACCGAGTAGGCCTCGGCGACGTCGGCGTTGACGTCCGACGGCGTGCCGCCGTACTTGGCGATGTACTCCTTGACCATCTGCTGGCTGTCGGCCTTCTGGAAGCCACCGAACCAGCCGTTGGGGACGAAGATCCCGTTCTCGTTGCCGACGCCGACGGCCTTGACGAACGGAGCGCCCTGGTCCGGACCCGCGGTGGCGATGAACGCCTTGGGGTTGTAGTGCTGCTGGACGAACGCGTGCGTGAACGCCGATACGGTCGGGACATCGACCGAGCCGAGCACGACGACATCGGCGTGGGTCGAGGCCACCTGGCCGGCGATCGCCGTGTAGTCGGTGACCTCCTCGGGGAACACCTTCGAGAGCACGGTCTTGACCCCGGCCGCCTGCATGATCTTCTGTGCGAGCGGGAGCTGCGGCTGGGTGAACGGATCGTTGACGGTCGCGTAGGCGGCGGTCTTGGGCCGCTGGGAGGCCGGCAGCGAGGCCACCCACTGCGCGAATGTCACGAGGTTGTTCTTGATCGGGATCGAGACGTCGAAGACGTTCTTCAGCCCGTTGCCGAACACGGAGGGAGCACCGCCCGCCCCCTCGACGAACGCGTAGCCGTAGCGCGAGGCGATGCGCGCCGCGGGGACCGTCAGCAGGCTCGAGAACGGACCGAACACGAGTTGATCCTTGTTGGAGCCGATCAGCTTCTCGTAGTTGCTGACCACCTGCGCCGGGCTCGAGGCGTCAGACACCACGTCGAGCTTGAGCTTGTGCCCGAGCAGACCGCCGGCGCGGTTTTGGTCGGCCACCCACAGCTGATAGCCGCGCTCGAACGCCTGACCGTCAGCCGCAAAGTCGCCCGAGAGCGACAACGACGTTCCGATCGTAATCGGACCCGAACCACTCCCGCCGCCTCCCCCGCTGCTGCTGCTGCTGCTCGAACTGCCGCACGCAGCGAGCAGGGTCACGGCGGCCAGGACGCACCCAGCCCTCAAAAACTTGGGAAAGCTCCTCATCTCCGTCTCCCTCCGCTCCTACGTGATGGCAGCTGATCCGGTCTCCATCACGTTGTTGCAATCGTTTGCAGTGCAAGATACCCGCGTTGCGCTGCAGCTGTCAACCTGCAAACCCGTGCAGCGCGGGTCGATCAGCCAGAGAATGGCGATACCGCGGCGGCGCCACCAAGCCGATACGCTGCTTTGGTGGCCACCCCGGTGGTGATCCTGTTGCTCGCCTGGGCGAGCCTGCTGGCCGTGTTCCTGGCCTTCGGGCTCGGGCTGAGCCGGGTCGCCTCCCACGCCGATCACAGCGCGGGCCGCGCATGGCGGGCTCTGCTGCTCAGCCGGCTGGCGCGACGTCGCGGAGACCGCCGCCAGGATGATCGCCGGCGGCGTACCGCGCCGATCGCTCATGAGCGGCGGGACGCCGAGCGCCGACTCGCCGAGCGCCGTGCCGAACCGGTCACGGTCGACCCGCCGACCGCCGACCGCGGCCTAGCTAGAGCTCGTCGGCCCCGATCAGACCGTGCCCTGAGCCGGTTCGGGGGCCTTAACCGCGGCCGCCCGTGTCCGCAACGGCCACGGGCGGTGCTTGGGCTGCGAGGCTGGATCCCGCAGGGATCCGGCCTCGCAGGTCCGTTACGCCGAACGAGGGGTGCGCGCGATCACGAACGTGTTCTTGGGCGCGGTGAGCACGATCACCCGCTGACCGTCCTTGACGTTGGACAGCGTGCTCTTCTGACCGTTGTCGCGGACACGAGCGTTGGCCGGAATCGTAAGTGTGACGGTCTTGTAGGTGGCCTTGGCGGTCCCCTCGACCATCGTCAGCTGCTGACCGCTGATCGACTGCACCGTCCCGCGCTCGAAGGTCACCGTCTTGAACCCCTGCTTGGTGCGGATGACGATGCTGCCCTCAACGGCTCGCCGCTCCCAACGGCGCGGGCCGTGGACGCGTCCGGTATGGGCCCTGCTCGCCGTCGTAGGGCTCGTCGAGGCTCCGGCGCTCGCGATCGCGCTGGCGCCGGCTCCGATCACCGCGCAGGTGACGGCGACGATCAGGATCCTGGAGTGTCTGCTCATGAATGACATCTGATTTACCTCGGTTCGGGTTGCCTTTGCGGTGCCGGTTGCACTGTCGCTCCGGCCTGAAAGCAACGTGTCAGCCGAACGTCAGCTGCGTGTAAAGCCGGCGCTCGGGTGGGGCGCACCGCACCTACGATGTCGGCATGGGCGTAACGATCATGGTGGTCGAGGACGAGCCGAACATCGGTGCGCTGGTCCGCACCTACCTGCAGCGTGCCGGCTATGAAACGCTGTGGGTGCGCTCCGGCGAGGAGGCCCTGGCCGAACTGCGCCGCCATCCCGTGAAGCTGGTCGTGCTCGATATCGGGTTGCCCGGCATCGACGGCTTTGAGGTGTGCCGGCGGATCGGCGGCCGGGTCCCGGTGATCATGCTCACCGCGCGTGACGAGGAGCCCGACCGGGTGGCCGGCCTGGAGGTGGGCGCCGACGACTACGTCTCGAAGCCGTTCTCGCCCCGCGAACTGACCGCGCGCGTCAAGGCGGTGCTGCGCAGATCCGTCGCGCAGCCCTCCCCGGCCGACGTCAGCTCGCTGGGGCCCATCACCCTGCTGCGCGCCGCGCGGGAGGTGCGGGTCGACGGTCGTGAGGTCGAGTTGACCCAGCGTGAGTTCGACCTGCTCGAATACCTGGTCCGCCATGCCGGCCAGGTGGTCAGCCGAGACCAGTTGCTGGAGTCGGTCTGGGGGTTCCTCTCACCCGGCGAGACGCGCACCGTCGAGGTACATGTCGCCCAACTGCGTAAGAAGCTTGGGCATCCCGAGCTGATCAGAACGGTCCGCGGGCTCGGCTACAAGGCCAGCGAATGACCGTGCACGAGCGCGCGCATGGGGACAGCGCCGAGGCATGACCCTCCAGCGGCGCGTGCTCGGTTACCTGGCGCTGGCCGCGATCGCCTCCTGCGCGCTGACCGTCGGCGTCGGCGTGCTGCTGGTCAGGCACCGGATCTCCGCTCAGCGAATCTCCAACCTCGAGGCCCAGGCCGACGTGTTGGCGCTGGTCGGAGGCGCGCCGGGGGCGTTGCAGGCCGGCGATCACGTCTACCGGATTGGCACGGGGCGATCCCGTGGACTTGGTCCCCTCGGCCGAGCGGCCGTGCTGGCGGCAATCCCGGCCGGCGCGGGGCAGGGAACGATCTCGGTGCGCGGGCGGTCGCTGCTGTACGCGGCGCGCGCGACGGCGACCGGGCGCATCGTGGTGGTTCGAGCGGCCCAGCTGGCGTTCGCGGAGTGGCGGCCATTTCTGAGCAGCCTGGTGCTCGCGGGCCTGGGCGGGGCGGTGCTGGCGGTCGTGCTTTCGCTGCTGCTGGCCAGGCGACTGACGCGGCCGATCGACGAGCTGGCGCTGGCCACGCGGCGTGTCGCGGCCGGAGAGGCGGGTGTCGTGGTGCCGATCCGCGGCACCGACGAGCTGGCCGCCCTGGGTCAGACCTTCAACGAGATGGCCGCCGAGCTGGAGCGCGCCAACCAGACCCAGCGCCGGTTCTTGGAGTCAGTCAGCCATGAGCTCAAGACGCCGCTGACCTCGATCCGCGGCTACGCCGAGGCGCTCGACGAGGGTGCCGTGTCACCGGCGCAGGCCGGAAGTGTGATCGGAGCCGAGGCCGGGCGGCTGGAGCGGCTGGTGCTCGATCTGCTCGAGCTGGCTCGCTTCGGCCGGGAGGGGTTCACCGTCGCACACACGCGCCTTGATCTTGCCTTGATCGTCGCCCAGGCGCTGCAGCGCCACTCCCCCCGGGCGCGCGAGCTGGGCGTGGAGCTGACGAGCTCAGGCGCGCCGGGGGCCTGGGCGCTGGGCGACGAGGACCGCCTGCTCCAGGTCACCTCAAACCTGATCGAGAACGCGCTGCGGCTGACTCCGGCCGGCGGGGCGGTGACCGTGCGCGCCGATCGGGGCCAGATCGCCGTGCGCGACACCGGCCCCGGACTCGCGCCGGAGGACCTGCCACATGCGTTTGACCGCTTCTATCTGCACGATCGCTACCGCAGCGAGCGCGCTGTCGGCTCGGGGCTGGGACTGGCGATCGTCAAGGAGCTGATCACCGCGATGGGCGGCACGGTCGCGGCCACCAGCCCGCCTGAGGGAGGCGCCGAGTTCACGCTGTCGCTGCCGGTGGCCGAGCCGCCGATCCGGCGCTCTTAACAGGCGACAACCGGCCGAAGCTACGAGAGCGGCTTGGGCGCCTGGCCCCGCCGTGCTCGCGTCGTCTGAGCCCAGCCATAGGTCCCGCGCCCAAAGCGGCACGCGCGGGGGCAGACGCCAAGCCGTTAAGCGGGCACGTTGCGCTCGGAGAGGTGCGCTCCGACTTTGCGCTTGACACGCTGCAGAGCGTTATCGACCGTCTTGCAGTCGCATTCAAGCCGCCGGCCGACCTCCTCGTAGGAGTGCCCGTCGAGATAGAGGGCCAGGACCCGGGACTCGAGCTCTGAAAGCGCCGTCGAGATGCACGCGACCAGCGCCCGCAGCTCCTCGGAAGAGATCACCTGGTTGACCGGATCGTGCACGGTCGAGCCCGGCAGGACCTCGTCCAGCGTCGGGTCGTTGTCCGAGCTCGAGCCCGCCGGTGTGCTGGAGAACGAGATGTACTGGTTCAGCGGCGTGTGCTTGTTGCGCGTCGCGGTCTTGACCGCGGTGATGATCTGCCGCGTGATGCACAGCTCCGCGAAGTTGCGAAAGCTTGATTCGCGGTCGGTCCGGTAGTCCCGGATCGCCTTGTATAGGCCGACCAGCCCCTCCTGGATCAGATCGTCGGAGTCGCCGCCGGCGAGAAAGTATGAAGAGGCCTTCAGGCGCACGAAGCCGTAGTACCGGCGCACGAGTCTGTCGTACGCGTCGGGATGGCCCTGTTTCGCCAAGGCGATCAGGAACCCGTCATCAACCTTTGGTTGAGACTGAGAGTAAGCCGAAAGTCGAGCCACGATCTGTACCTTTCCTCGCCCCGCCCTTCCGGACCGGACATCGGATTGTCGTGACGCGTTACCTCCCCTGGCGCCGCACCATTGTTCTATTGTCAAGAAGCTGGCGTGAGCCGTGACTTCCCGTCAAGCCAAGCCCTAAGGCTCGAGTTGATCCTTATCTCCCGGCGCGACAATGACAGAGCGGTGCAAGGCTGTCAAGCGTGGCAGGTTTTCATCCGCGATCGCGCGCGGCGGCGTAGAGCAACACCGCTGCCGCGGCGCTGACGCTGAGCGACCGGATGCGCCCGCGCAGCGGAACCGAGACGAGCACATCGCACGCCGCGGCGACACGGGGGCGAAGCCCGCGGCCCTCGGATCCGAGGACGAGCGTGACCGGGCCGCCATAGTCGACGGCGTCGTAGGAGACGGTCCCGTCGGCGTCCGCGCCGTAGCACCACCCGCCCGCCGCCTTGGCGTCAGCCAGGAAGTCCGACAGGTTCCTTACCCGGGCGATCGCCAGATGCTCGACGGCCCCGGCCGATGCCTTGCAGACCGCGGGGGTGACCTCGGCCGAGCGCCGCTCGGGCAGCACGATCCCGGCCGCCCCCGAGCACTCAACGCTGCGGGCGATCGCTCCGAGGTTCTGCGGATCCTGGACCTGATCGAGCGCCACGATCAGGGCGTTGGGCATCGCCAGCAGCTCACCGGCGTCTGCGTAGCGGTATTCCGAGACCTCCGCACAGATCCCCTGATGGGCTTCGGTGCCGCAGCGCCGCTCGATCTCCTCGGCGACGACGGTAAACACGCGTCCCCCGGCCTCTTGAAGCCACGGCTCGCGCAGCGTGTTCTTGGTCGCCCAGACCCGGGTGACCGAGCGGGGGCCACGCAGCGCTTCGCGCACCGGATTGCGGCCGTAGACGATCACGCTGTGGGCCGGCGCGAGATCACCTTGTGGGCAGGAGCTCCGGCCCGTCGGGCCCGTCGCGGACCTCCCAGCCCAGCGACCGAAGCTGCTCGCGCATCCGGTCGGCCTCGGCGAAGTCACCCTCGGCGCGGGCGCGCTGGCGGGCCTCCAACAGCTCGATCGCCTGAGGCGGGGCCTGCGTCTGGTCGGCCTCGAGCAGGTTCTCCAGTGCGAATACGGACAGCATCTCACGCAGGTCGGCGTCGCCGACGCTGGCCGCTGGGGCACGGTTTGCCTCACGGACCCATTCGAACACGACCGCCAGCGCGCGGGGGGTGTTGAAGTCATTGGCCAGCGAGTGCAAGAAGCGTTCGCGCATCGGCTCAGACCAGGCCGGGCTGGGACCTTCGGTGAGCCCACGCGCGGCTTCGCGGATGCGGTTGGCGCGGGCACCCGCCTCGGTCAGGCGATCGTCATCGAACTCAATCGGCTGGTGGTAGTGGCCGCCGAGGAAGTACATCAGCAGCGCGTCGCGCCCGTGGGCGGCCAGTGCCTCGTGCAGCGCGAACACGTTGCCGACCGACTTGGACATCTTCTCGCTGTCCAGTCTCACCATCCCGTTGTGCATCCACAGGCGCGCCAGGGGGGCCCCGTGCGCCGCGCGGGTCTGAGCCGCCTCGTTCTCATGATGGGGGAAGATCAGATCAGAGCCGCCGCCGTGGATCTCGAACTCCACTCCGAGCAGCTGCTCGGCCATCGCCGAGCATTCGATGTGCCAGCCGGGTCGGCCGGGCCCCCAGGGCGATTCCCACGCGGTGTCCTCACCCTCCTTGCGCCCCTTCCAGAGCGCAAAGTCAAGCGGGTCGCGCTTGCGACCGGCCCCCTCCACCCCCTCGCCTTGATCCATCTGATCGACGTTCCGATGGGACAACTCACCGTATTCCGGGTATGAGCGGACCGAGAAGTAGACATCGCCATCCGCCGGATACGCGTGACCCAACTCGACCAGCCGCCTGATCAATTCGATGATCGGCCCCATCGTCTCGCTCGCGAGCGGCTCATGATCGGGGCGCCCGAGCCCCAACCGCTCGGTGTCGGCGAAATAGGCGGCGATCATCTCTCGCGCCAGCCGGTCACTGGCGATCCCCTGCGCCTGCGCAGCCGCGTAGATCTTGTCGTTGACGTCTGTGATGTTTGCTACAAGGGTCACGTCATACCCCTCATGAGCCAGAAATCGCTTGAGCAGCGCGAACACGACGAACGGTCGGGCGTTGCCGACGTGGATGCGCCCGTAGACGGTCGGACCGCAGGCGTAGATCCTGACCCGCCCGGAGTCGGTCGGTTCCAGCGCGCGGACCTGACCAGAACGCGTGTCGTGCAGCGAGATCGTGCGCAAGGTCCGGCAACCCTAGCGCCCATCGGCGCGTCTGCCTGGGGCGCCCGTTAGCGTGCCCGCGATGTCCAGCCCCCCTGACAACCGTCGGCCGCTCGCCGCCGTCGATGCGGCTTTTCGGTCGCTCCCGGATCGCTATCTGGGGGCCAATCCCGGCTTCGACGCCACGTACCACATCAGACTCGGCGATCTCGGCCACATCTGGGAGGTGCGCTGCACCGGCCACGCGGCCCGAGTGCGCAAGGGCGGGACCCGCCGCCAGCCCGATGTCACCATCTCGACTGACTCTGACACGTGGATGCGCTTGCGCCAGGGCGAGTTCTCCGGCATCGAGGCGTTCGAGCGCCGCCTGCTCAGAGTTCGCGGCAACCTCGACTATGCGGTGGGCTTCGAAGGCATGTTCCGGCTTCCCAACGGCCGTCCGCCGCTGCTACAGATCCGCGACGTTCCGGTCGGCCGCCACCGGATCTCGACGATGACGATGGGCTACGGTCCCGACGTGCTGTTGCTGCACGGGCTGGGCAGCACACGCGCGTCGCTGTTTGAGACCGCCGCCGCGCTGAGCACAAATTACCGCGTGCACGCGCCCGATCTGCCCGGCTTCGGCTGCGGTCGGCGATCTGATCGTCGACGAGTTCCGCCGCATCTACCACTCCGCCGACGCGCGCTACGCTTTTTTGGCCTCGGCGCGCAACATCTATCTCGAAGCACCGTTTGGACGCAACGGCTTCTCCTCGCGGCTGTCCGAGCTCCGGCCCCCGGCGCTGTTCGTATGGGGCAGCCACGATCGGCTCGTGCCGCATGCGTTCAGCCGCCATGTGCGCAAATGGCTGCCCGGCGCCGAGCGGGTAACGATCGATTCCTGTGGCCATGTTCCCCAGGTCGAGCGACCGGAGCCCACCAACGCCCTGCTGAGCCGTTTCTTTGCCGAGGCCGACGGCCGCCATCCGGCGATCGGGTCGATCGGGCTGGCTGTACCGGGCGCCGAGGCCGCCTGATCGCGCCAACGTCCCAGTGCGACGCCATTTGCCCTGGGAAGCACGTCGTGCTCGCCACCACTTAGCATCAGCACTGTGGCATCCACGCGCACGACGTCCACGCCTAGCCGCAACGGCCACATGACGGCGGCCGAGGAGCCGGTGCAGCCGCGCCAGGCGCGTCCATCGCTGATCGGCCGGGCGTTGCGTGAGATCGCTCATCAGGCTCAGCGCCGGATCCCGCGCGCCGATCTCGACGAGCGTGATCCGGACTTCATCCGTGAGCGCCTGCCGCTGATGTGGTTGATGGCCAGCCTCTGGTTTCGCGGCGAGGTCCGCGGGCTGGGCAACATCCCCGACTCCGGCCCGGTGCTGCTGGTGGGCAACCACTCCGGCGGCAACATGACGCCGGACACGATCGTCTTCACCTTGGCCTTCAACACCTACTTCGGGGTCGAACGCGCCTTCTACCAACTCGCGCACAACCTCGTCCTGTCGATGCCGGCGCTGGGATCGCTGCGGAAGTTCGGGACGGTCGCCGCGTCGCCCGCCAACGCGCACAAGGCGCTGGAGTCAGGCGCGGCGCTGCTCGTCTACCCAGGCGGAGACTACGAGGTCCACCGGCCGAGCTGGCAGCGAAACCGGGTCGACTTCGACGGGCGCAAGGGTTTCATCCGGCTCGCCCTCCAGGAGGATGTGCCGATCGTCCCGGTGGTGTCGATCGGCGGACAGGAGACGGCCGTGTTCCTGTCCCGCGGCGAGGGCCTGGCCCACCTGCTCGCCCTCGACCGGCTGTTCAGGCTGAAGGTCCTGCCGATCTCGCTGGCACTGCCGTGGGGGATCAACATCGGCGACATGCTCGGGCATATCCCGCTCCCGTCCAAGATCACCGTCGAGACCCTGCCGGCGATCGACCTCAGGGCCGAGTTCGGCCCGAATCCGGATGTCGCTGAGATCTATGACCATCTGATCCGGCTGATGCAGGACACCCTCGACGCGCTCGCGGCCGAGAGGCGGCTGCCCGTGATCGGATGAGGGCCAGCGCACAAACCGTCGTCGCGGCGCCGATTGAGACCGTCTGGAAGCTGGTCTGCGATCCCGAGCGCGCACTCGACTTCATGTCCGGCGTGACGCGCTGGGAGGTCGCCGGAGACCAGGTCAGCGGCCTCGGCGCCCGGTATCGAATGCTGTTTCGGATCGGCTCGGCGGAGGTCGGCGGCCTGATCGAGATCGTCGAGTTCGACGCGCCGCATGAGCTGGCGTGGACGTCGGTCACCGGAATCGATCAGCGCGGGCGCTGGCGCCTGCGTCCCGCGCCCGGGGGGCGGACCAAGGTCGAGATCCGCCTTGCCTATGGGGTAGCGGGAGCCGGCCTGTCGGGCTGGATTGCCGAGCGGATCGCCGCCCCCGCCGTGAGCGGTCATCTCAAGAGCACCGTCAAGCAGCTGTCGCGGATCGTCGAGCAGGAGCGTCTGAGGGCGCTCGCGGCCAAGCGCCGCGCGGCGCGCGCGGCGTAGCGCTCGGCGCCCGTCCGTGTTCCTATGCCGTGGCCGCGTCCACCGGCGTGACGCGGTCCAGGAAGGACCGGACGCGCTCCTTATAGGGGTCGCGGTTGGTTGCCTTGAGTAGCCCGCCGGCCATCCGCACCGGATCGCCGAAGAAGTAGTACTCGTAGAGGTTCTGCCG
>CALAQT010000541.1 GCA_937888775.1 uncultured Actinomycetes bacterium
GGGAAGGTGCTCGAGCCGCTGTAGCCGTAGACGCCGTTGGCGCTGGTGCTGTTCGCGACGGCGGTCAGCGGCCCGTTGGTGACGGCGTTGGTCAGTCCGGCGGGGGTGGCGGAGTAGTGGCCGTTGGGCGCGAGGTAGGCCGCGACGTAGGTGGTGCCGGCGGTGATCGCGACCGGGGAGGAGAAGTTGACCGTCTGCCAGCCGGAGGCGGTCTCGCCGGTGAACGTGGCGCTGGCGAGCTGCGTGCCGCCGGCGGTCCAGAGGCTGCCGATGTGCATGCCGGTGTTAGTGGCGGCCTTGTAGAAGCGGATCCCGGTGACCGACCCGTTGGAGCTGGCGGTGAACTTGACCCCCAGCTCGACCGAGGAGCTGTCTCCGGAATCGACGTTCTGGGGGGTGCTCGAGAAGTCGAAGATCGTGTCCTCGGGCGTGACCGCGGGCGAGGCCGAGGACGCCGGACTGGTCCCGATCGCGTTGGTGGCGCTGACCGTGAACGTGTACCCGGTCCCGTTCGTCAGCCCAGTGATCGTCGCCGCCGTCGCCGAGCCATTGTTGACCGTGACGGGGGTCTGCGCGGTCGAGCCGATGTACGGCGTGATCGTGTAGCTAGTTACCGGACTACCGCCATCGCTCGACGGCGGCGTCCAGCTCACCAGCGCCTGACTGGACGCCGGACTGCCCGACACCCCCGTCGGCGCCGACGGCGCCGAGGTGGTCGCGGGGGTGACCGGATTCGAATTGGCGGACGCTGGGCCGGTTCCGACGCTGTTCGTGGCCGCCACCGTGAACGTGTACGTGGTCCCGTTCGTCAATCCCGTGATGGTGGCGTTCGTCGCGGGCGGCGATCCCGAGATGACGGTGGTCTTCTGCGCGGTCGATCCGATGTACGTGGTCACGGTGTAGCTCGTGATCGCGCTGCCGCCATTGCTCGGGGGGGTCCAGCTGACCGTCGCGCTCCCGTTGCCGGGGCTGGCGGTGACGCCGGTGACTTGGCCGGGGGCGGTGGTGCCCGATCCGGGGGAGAAGAGGGCGTCGACCCAGTAGTTGTTCGCGTTGTAGGTGTTGGTGGGGAAGGTGCTCGAGCCGCTGTAGCCGTAGACGCCGTTGGCGCTGGTGCTGTTCGCGACGGCGGTCAGCGGCCCGTTGGTGACGGCGTTGGTCAGTCCGGCGGGGGTGGCGGAGTAGTGGCCGTTGGGCGCGAGGTAGGCCGCGACGTAGGTGGTGCCGGCGGTGATCGCGACCGGGGAGGAGAAGTTGACCGTCTGCCAGCCGGAGGCGGTCTCGCCGGTGAACGTGGCGCTGGCGAGCTGCGTGCCGCCGGCGGTCCAGAGGCTGCCGATGTGCATGCCGGTGTTAGTGGCGGCCTTGTAGAAGCGGATCCCGGTGACCGACCCGTTGGAGCTGGCGGTGAACTTGACCCCCAGCTCGACCGAGGAGCTGTCTCCGGAATCGACGTTCTGGGGGGTGCTCGAGAAGTCGAAGATCGTGTCCTCGGGCGTGACCGCGGGCGAGGCCGAGGACGCCGGACTGGTCCCGATCGCGTTGGTGGCGCTGACCGTGAACGTGTACCCGGTCCCGTTCGTCAGCCCAGTGATCGTCGCCGCCGTCGCCGAGCCATTGTTGACCGTGACGGGGGTCTGCGCGGTCGAGCCGATGTACGGCGTGATCGTGTAGCTAGTTACCGGACTACCGCCATCGCTCGACGGCGGCGTCCAGCTCACCAGCGCCTGACTGGACGCCGGACTGCCCGACACCCCCGTCGGCGCCGACGGCGCCGAGGTGCCGCCGCCGGATGAGGGCGCGAACAGCACGTCGACCCAGTAGTTGTTCGCGTTGTAGGTGTTAGTGGGGAACGCGCTGGTGCTCGTGTAGGAGTACAGCCCGTTCGCGCTGGTGCTGTTCGCGACCGCGTGCAGGGGCGCGTTGTCGACCGAGTTGGTCAGCCCGGCCGACGTCGCGGAGTAGTGGCCGTTGGGCGCGAAGTACGAGGCGACGTAGGTGGTGCCGGCGGTGATCGCGACCGGCGAGGAGAACAGGACCGTCTGCCACCCGGAGGCGGTCTCGCCCGTGAACGTGGCGCTGGCGAGCAGCGTGCCGCTGGCGGTCCACAGATTCCCGATGTGCGTGCCGGTGTTGGTGGCGGCCTTGTAGAAGCGGATCCCCGTAATCGACCCGTTGGAGCTGGCGGTGAACTTGACCCCCAGCTCGACCGAGGAGGCGTCCCCCGAGTCGACGATGCCCGGCGTGCCCGAGAAGTCGAAGATCGTGTCCTCCGGGATGACCGTCGCCGACGCCGATGAAGCCGGCCCGGTGCCGCTGGTGTTCGTCGCCGCAACCGCGAACGTGTAGGAGGTGCCGTTTGTCAGCCCGGTGACGGTCGCCGAGGCCGCCGAGCCGTTGCTGACCGTGACGGGGGTCTGGGCCGTGGAGCCGATGAACGGGGTGATCGTGTAGCCGCTGATCGGGCTGCCGCCATTGCTCGCGGGAGCGGTCCAGCCGACGAGCGCCTGGCTGCTCGCGGGACCAGCCGTGACCGACTGCGGCGCGGAGGGAACCGCGGCCGCGGCGGGCGCAGCGCCGATGCCGGCCACGATCGCCACGGCGAGGCCGAGCGCAAGGCGAAGCAGCGGGTGTCTAGCGGCGAACATTCCCTCGTAGAACAACGGTCTGTCGGCGTTCTGACTTCCGCCGCCGCAGACGCCGCGAGGGACAACCGGCGGCGGAGCGACTCAGGCGGCGAGCGCGACGACGTGCGCCGCGAGGCGCTCGATCACGTAGTCCTGCTGGCCCTCGGTCAGGTCGGGGAACAGCGGAAGCATCACAACGTCGCGCGCGGCGGCCTCGGTGTGCTCCAGCTCCTGGCGCACGCCGGCGTATGCCTGCTCCTCGTGGATCGCCATCACGCCTCTGCGGGTGGGGATCCCGTCCGCGAGCAGGCGCTGCATCAGCTCCGTCCGGCCGACCGCGGCGCTCGGCAGGACACGGACGCAGTACGACTGCCAAGTGCGCTCAGCGTAGGGCGGGTCGTACGGCGGCTCGAGGCCGGGGATCCCCTCGATCGCGGCGTTGTAGCGCTCGGCCAGGACGCGCCGGCGCTCGAGCACGTGGTCGAGGACCTCGAGCTGGCACAGGCCCAGCGCGGCTTGCATATCGGTCATGCGGTAGTTGAACCCGGGCTCCGGATAGGTCTCAATCACGACCTGTTGGGTGCTGTGACGGGCGAGGTCGGAGACGCTCATGCCGTGCTGGCGCAGCCGTCGCAACCGCGCGGCCAGCTCCCGATCCTGGACGGCGATCATGCCGCCCTCGCCGGTCGTGATCACCTTGCGCGGATGCAGTGAGAAGCACGCGAGCTCGCTCAGCGAACCGACTGGCCGTCCCTTGTAGCTCGCTCCGATCGCGCACGCCGCGTCCTCGACGAGCGCCAGGCCATAGCGCTGGGAGAGCTCCAGCAGGGCGTCGATGTCCGCCGGCAGCCCGACCTGGTGGACGGGCATGATCGCGCGGGTACGCTCGGTGATCGCGCGTTCCGCCGCGGCCGGATCGAGGTTGTAGGTGCGCGGGTCGATGTCCGCGAACGCCGGTCGCGCTCCGCACATCCAGACCGAGTTGGCAGTCGCGATGAATGACAGCGACGGGACGATCACCTCATCGCCCGGGCCGATTCCGATCCCGTGCAGCGCGAGTTGGAGCGCGGTCGTGCAGCTCGTGGTGGCGACGGCATCGGCCGCGCCGACGCGCTGCGCGAACGCCTGCTCGAATGCCTGCACCTGCGGGCCCTGCGAGACCCAGCCGGTCGAGATCACCTTGGCGACAGCCTCGCCTTCCTCGCCGGTGAGGTATGGACGAGCGAACGGGACCTGCATCACGATGCCACCGCGACTGCCGCTTCGCGGTCGCGCTCGGACTGCCACCAGCTCACCAGCCGCTGCAGTCCCTCTTCGATCCCGACCTGCGCGTCAAAGCCCAGCAGCTCGCGCGCCTTGGAGGTATCCGCCAGCCGGCGCGGAACCTTGGCCGCCGCTCGCTCGGGACCGAACTCCACGTCCAGGTCAGAACCCATCGCTTCGAGCAGGAGCTGCGCGAGCTCCAGCAGGCTGGTCTCCACGCCGCTTGCGACGTTGAACACCTCATCGGTGACGTCGGACTCGGCGGCGAGCATGTTCGCGCGGGCGATGTCCTCCATGAACACGAAGTCCATTGTCTGGGAGCCGTCGCCGTTGATCAGCGGCGGCACGCCGGCCGCGATGCGCTCCATCCACCGCACCAGCACTTCGGTGTAGACGCCGTGGATATCCATCCGGGGGCCGTACACGTTGAAGTACCGCAACGCGACGTAATCGAGCCCGCTGGTTGTGTGCAGGCTGCGCAGGAGACCCTCGTTGAATACCTTCGCTGCGCCGTAGAGAGTGTCATTGGCATACGGGTGATGGCTCTCATCGGTGGGGAACTGCTCCGCCAGACCGTACACGGACGCCGACGACGCCGCTACGACCTTGTGCACGTTGTGACGGACCGCGGCTTCGAGCACGTTGTAGGTGCCGTTGACCAGCACCCCGAGAGCCAGCCGCGGCTCCTCCACGCACTGGGTGATGCGGATCGCCGCCTGATGGAATACGACGTCGATCCCGCGGGTCAACCGATCGACCAGCGAACGATCCCGGATGTCGCCGGGCACCACCCGAACCGGGCCATTGGCCACGGCCCAGGCCAGGTTCTGGCGGCGGCCCCGAACGAAGTTGTCCAGGACGATGACTTCCTCTGCGCCGTTCCGCACTGCGAGGTCCGCGAGGTTCGATCCGATTGCCCCGGCGCCGCCGGTGATTAGGACGCGCTCAGCGCGCATGAAAGAGACACCTCATGGCTACTGAACGGTCGCCGCGCCGAGGATCTTTCGCGGCGCGGGGACCGGGTGGATTGCAGCGAGGCGTTCCGCCGAGTCCTACATGCCGGCCGGGGCCAGCGTGTTGTCCCAGACGTTGCCCGACCAGGTGGTGTTGTTGCGCTGGAACGCGTCGTCGATCCCATACTGGCCGCTCGTCGGGTAGTACATGGTCGCGAACCGGTTGTTGGTGACCGTCTGGTGCCCGGTCGCGGAGTCGCAGGGCCCGTTCCCGGTGGGGCCGTAGATGACGTAGTCGCCGCCGGCGAGCAGGCTGTTCTCGATCGTCTCGCTCGTGACCGGGCCGCTGTAGCAGGTGACGAACACCGCGGCGGTCTGGTCGTGGGGGTTGAGCAGCGTGTCGTGGTTGACGGTGATCGCGCCGGCGCCGCCGTCGTAGGCGACGGGCTCGTAGTGATCGCTTGGGATGTTGGCGTTGTCGAACGAGTAGCTGTTGCTGAGCGTGCCCGAGCCGTGGAGGATGTCATCGAGGCAGCTGCCGTAGTCGTGGTCCATGGTCAGCTGGTCACCCGACGCGTTCCAGACGCCGGCCATCAACGACCCGGCCTGGCAGTCGTTGCCCAGGATCGTGGTGTAGTCGATCTGGGTCCCGCTGACCCCCTGGGCGATGTTGATCGCCCAGTTCGCGCCCAGCGTCCCGTCGCCACTGGTGATCCGCACGTCCTTGATCGTCACGTTGCTTGCCGTGACGTTGATCGTGCCGTGCAGGTCGAGGTTCGAGATCGTCTCGTCGGGCGTGCCGGCGTTGATCGTCCCGGAGCTGGGAGTCAGCGATGTGCCGGCCGGAACTCCGGAGTTGGTCGCGTCCGGATAGCCGCAGGCGCTGGGGTCGGACACGCAGTTGTGCTGCGTCCCGGGGAACGACGTCGGCGGCGGTGGTGAGGAGGGAGGAGGAGCTGGTGTCGAGTGGTACGGCGGCTTCGCCGGCGTTGCCGGCGAGGAGGAGTGCTTGCGGTGCTTCGTTTGCACTCGTCCGACCGCATAGGCCGACAGCGAGCACTGCGGCGCGCTTGACTGGTTGCGCCAGTGAGCCGGGAAGCTCGCCACGTCCGCCCTGTGGCTCGGCGGCGAGCAGGCTCGGCGGCTGTTCCCTCGGTAGGCGAGCGTGCCCCCCGATCCGAACAACGCCAGCCAGTACGTGTGGCCCGCCATCAGCCGCACCGTGCGCACGTCGATACGGTTCCACGCGCCGCGGCGCGGGTTGCGCCGCCAGCCGGTCGTGAGCAATGAGCCCCGCGCGTCGTAGAGCGCGACGTGAAGGACGCTCGCTCGGTTCCTCGAGCCGACGAACAGGACGAACGCTGTCGCCGTTCCGGATCGACCTGCCCTGAAGCGAAATGCCTGCGGGTGCCAGGACACGACGCGACCCGCGGATCGACCGATTACCTTCGCGCCGAGTAGCACAGACTGTCGTGTGGATGCCTGCGCGCTCGCGAGGGGTCCACAGAACGCAGCAGCAGCTGAACTGACGCAGAGCAGCGTCAGCAACGATCGCCGAATCACGATCCTGACCTCCCTATAGAGCGGCGCTCCCGGTAAGGCGCGCGCACCCTCCCTGTCTGGGCAGGCAATCCTACCAACCCGTTTCAGGGCACGCGCCGGTTCCCCAGAAACCGGGTTTATACTCCAAATCTCATCGTTCCTGATTATGGTGACGCGATTGCCCACTGTTCGCTGCTTCGGCAGCGCTCAGCGCGGCGTTGAAGATTGAAGGCCGGATCTGGACGGGTGAGGACGGGCCGCTTACGCCGCCCGATCACTCACATCTGGGCGGCCGCGAGGCTGTCGTCCCACACGTTCCCGCTCCAGGTGGTGTTGTCCCGCTGGAACGCGTCGGCGATTCCGTAATACCCCCCGTTGGGGAAATAGGCGTTCGAGAAACGGTTATTGACAACCGTCTGGTGCCCGGTCGCGGAGTCGCAGGGCCCGTTCCCGGTGGGGCCGTAGATGACGTAGTCGCCGCCGGCGAGCAGGCTGTTCTCGATCGTCTCGCTCGTGACCGGGCCGCTGTAGCAGGTGACGAACACCGCGGCGGTCTGGTCGTGGGGGTTGAGCAGCGTGTCGTGGTTGACGGTGATCGCGCCGGCGCCGCCGTCGTAGGCGACGGGCTCGTAGTGATCGCTTGGGATGTTGGCGTTGTCGAACGAGTAGCTGTTGCTGAGCGTGCCCGAGCCGTGGAGGATGTCATCGAGGCAGCTGCCGTAGTCGTGGTCCATGGTCAGCTGGTCACCCGACGCGTTCCAGACGCCGGCCATCAACGACCCGGCCTGGCAGTCGTTGCCCAGGATCGTGGTGTAGTCGATCTGGGTCCCGCTGACCCCCTGGGCGATGTTGATCGCCCAGTTCGCGCCCAGCGTCCCGTCGCCACTGGTGATCCGCACGTCCTTGATCGTCACGTTGCTTGCCGTGACGTTGATCGTGCCGTGCAGGTCGAGGTTCGAGATCGTCTCGTCGGGCGTGCCGGCGTTGATCGTCCCGGAGCTGGGAGTCAGCGATGTGCCGGCCGGAACTCCGGAGTTGGTCGCGTCCGGATAGCCGCAGGCGCTGGGGTCGGACACGCAGTTGTGCTGCGTCCCGGGGAACGACGTCGGCGGCGGTGGTGAGGAGGGAGGAGGAGCTGGTGTCGAGTGGTACGGCGGCTTCGCCGGCGTTGCCGGCGAGGAGGAGTGCTTGCGGTGCTTCGTTTGCACTCGTCCGACCGCATAGGCCGACAGCGAGCACTGCGGCGCGCTTGACTGGTTGCGCCAGTGAGCCGGGAAGCTCGCCACGTCCGCCCTGTGGCTCGGCGGCGAGCAGGCTCGGCGGCTGTTCCCTCGGTAGGCGAGCGTGCCCCCCGATCCGAACAAGGCCAGCCAGTAGACGCGCCGGGCTACCAGCCGAGCCGGATGAATCGTGACCCGGTTCCACGCGCCGGCCTTCGGATGCCGTCGCGAGCCCGAGCTGAGCAGCGATCCGGAGTTCGTGTAGATGGCGACGTGCAGGACTTTTGCACGGTTCGAGGAAGCGAGGTAGACGACGACGGTGGCGGCGGTTCCCGACCGGACGGCGCGGAACCGGGACGCCTCCGAGCGCCCCGCCGCCACGCGAACCGAGGAGTGCTCGACGTGCTTTTCGCCGACCAGCAGCGGCTGACGGACGGAGGCATGGGCATCCGTAAGCGAGAACCCGAGCACGACGGTGGCGCTCAGGCCGACTAGAACCAGCAGCGATCGGCGTAGCACTTGGTGACCTCCGTTTGGGCGGCACTCCCCGGTAGGCGCACGGAAGCTTCCCGGCTGACAGCGCAGGGAACCTACCAATCCCTGATGTCGGACGCTTGCTGGTGCTGGCGGGGGTGCCCGCTCAGATGCCCGCGGGCGCGAGCGTGTCGTCCCAGACGTTGCCCTTCCAGGTCGTCTGCCACGCCTGGAAGTCGGCCGCGACGCCGTAGTGCCCGCCCTGGCGGTAGTAGAGCCTGAAGAAGCGGTTGTTGACGACGGTCTGATGCCCGGTGGCGGGACTGCAGGCGATGTTGGCGGTCGGGCCGTAGATGACGTAGTCGCCGCCTGCGAGCAGACTGTTCTGCACCGTCTCGGTCGTGACCGGGCCGTCATAACACGTCACGAACACGGCGGCCGTCTGCTCGTGGGGGTTGAGCAGGGTGTCGTGGTTGACGGTGATCGCGCCGGCGCCGCCGTCGTAGGCGACCGGCTCGTAGTGGTCGTTCGGGATGTTGGCGTTGTCGATCGAGTAGGAGTTCTGGATCGTGCCGCTGCCGTGCAGGATGTCGTCAAGGCAGGTGCCGTAGACGTGATCGATCGTCAGCTGGTCGCCCGCCATGTTCCACACGCCGGCGAGGAGCGAGCGCCCCTGGCAGTCATAGCCTCGCATGGTCGTGTACTCGACGACTGTGCCTTTGATCCCGGGCTGGATCGTGATCGCGTTGTTGCGATCCAGTTGCCCGTTACCGTTGGTGATCTGCACGTCTCTGATCGTCACGTTGTCGGCGGTCACGTTGATCGTCCCGTGCAGGTCGATGTTCGCGATCGTTCCGCCCGGTGTGCCTGCGGTGATCACGCCCGATTCGGGCAACAGATGGGTGCCCGCCGGCACGCCCGAGTTGGTCGCATCCGGGTATCCGCACGCGCTCGGCCGGGCAATGCAGTTGCGGGCAGTGCCGGGGAAGCTCGGCAGCGGTTTGCTCGCCGGCTTGGGGACGGTCGAACGGCGAGCTTGCGGGGCGCGGGTGTGTCCGCTGCTCAGGAGCACCCAGACCAGGGCCGCGACGCCGATGCCGGCGAGCACTCCGATCAATCCGCGCACAACCGTCCGCTCCGGCGATCTGGCCGCGCCGCGCATCACAGTTCCCTGATCACCCTGGCGGGATTCCCCGCTGCGATCACGCCTTCCGGAATCGGGCGCGTCACGATGCTGCCGGCGCCGATGACCGAATCGGCTCCAATCGTTACGCCCTTGAGGATCTTGGCACCTTCGCCGATGAATACGTTCTCTGCGAGCTCGACCGCCGCCATCTGCGGCCTGCCTCCCCGGCGCCGGTCGGGATGGAGGTCGTGGAAGTCGCTGTCGAAGATCTCCACGAACGATCCGATCAGCGCGCGCGGCCCGATCCTTATGCCCGGCCCCTCGCTCTTGATGTAAGCGTTGTTATTGATCTGCGCGCCGTCCCCGAACTCGATCACCGACTCCGGGAATGAGGCCTCGACGTGGCAGTAGCCGCTGTGGAACGCGACCGACGTCGGCCAGCCGAACTCGACCGCGCGTCCGATCACGATCTTGCCCTGACCGAGCAGCAGCAGTGGTTGCAGCCGGATCGGCGAGCCGCTCACGTGCCGGCAGGTTGAAAGCGCCTGGTACTTCCAGATCCGCGGGCGCTCGAACACGCCGCCGAGGCGAGCTACGCCCCTCACGCGGTGATGTGTGGCAGCGCCTTCGCGGCGAGCGCGTCGGCAATCGCGCAGGGCGCCGTCACGTTGAGGACTTTGGTGCCACCGAGGGCGAGGTAGAGCATCGGCCGTCCCAGCGTCCCGCAGTACGCGACGTGGCCACCGACGATCGAGCGCTGCAGGTGGCCCATCAGGCGAACCTGGCTCGAGACGTTCATCTGCTCGACGGTAAGCGTGATGCTCTGCTTCTGTCCCTTGAGCGTGAAGATGCAGGTCGGGCCCAGCGGAGCCTCGGTCTCGCCGCTGATCGGCGACGCGATGATTGCTTGCGCTTGCGCGCGGGAGACGAGGACGCACGGATCGGGTGCCTTCGGAGCGCTCGTGTTCTCGCCGGTCCTCGGTTCGTTCTTACCGCGAGGATGCTCGATCACCTGGTGACCGGTCGTCACCTTGTCTGTCCCGGGAGCCCGGGAGCCGCCGGTCGCGCCGGTCGATTTGCCGACCCCGGTGCCGTTGCCGAGGGCGGTCTGTGAGGCCACCGGCGCCGAGCTCGCAGACGGCGCCGAAGCGGCGGCGTGAGTCGAGGAGGACCCACCACAGCCACCGACGATGAGCGCGGCGGTCGAAAGTGCCGCCACGGTCCCGAGGTTCGTGATCCTGCTGAAGCCTGTTTTGAGTCCTCGCATGTTTTCCGCGCTCGCTAGTTGGGGCTGAACAAAACATCCACCCAGTAATTGGTGGCGTTGTAGGAGAGGCCGGGGAAGGTCGTGTTGTTGCTGTAGGCGTAGACGCCGTTGGCGCTGGTGCCGTTGGCGACGGCGGTCAGTGGACCGTTGGTGACTGCGGAGCTGAATGCGTTCTGGCTGGCGGAGTAGTGGCCGCTGGGGTCCAGGTAGGAGGCGACGTAGGTGGTGCCGGCGGTGATCGCGACCGGGCTGGAGAACAGCACCGTCTGCCAGCCGGATGGGCTCTCGCTGGTGAACGTCGCCTGTGCGAGCAGCGTTCCGCTTGCGGTCCACAGGCTGGCGACGTGCGTGCCGGTGTTCGCGGCCGATTTCAGGAACCGGATCCCGATGATCGAGCCGGTGACGGTGGAGGTGAACTTGACCCCGAGGTTGACCGCCGCGGTATCGCCGGAGTCGGTTTGGATCGGGGTGCCGGAGAAGTCGAAGATCGTGTCCTCCGGAATGACCGCGCTCGAGGCTGCAGACGCGGCACCGGTGCCGACGCTGTTCGTCGCCTTGACGGTGAACGTGTAAGAGGTGCCGTTCGTCAGCCCGGTCACGGTCGCCGAGGTCGCGGTCCCGCTGCTGACCGCAAATGGCGTCTGGGCCGTCGAACCTACAAACGGAGTAATGGTGTAGGAGATAATGGTGCTGCCACCGTTGCTATTGGGCGCCGTCCAAGTGACCAACGCCTGGGTCGTTGCCGGACTTGCGGTGACGCCCGTTGGCGCCCCCGGCACGGTCGCTCCTCCAGCCGGCGTGACGGAGTTGGAGGCGGCCGACGCGGGGCCGGTGCCGACGCTGTTGGTGGCGGATACGGTGAACGTGTAGGCGGTGCCGTTGGTCAGGCCGGTGATCGTGGTGCTGGTTCCCGGTGGGGACCCGGCGAGGACGGTTGCGGTCTGGGCGGTGGAGCCGATGTACGGGGTGATCGTGTAGCTGGTGATCGGGCTGCCGCCGTTGCTCGGAGCCGTCCACGAGACGGTCGCGCTGGCGTTGCCGGTCGCTGCCGACACGCCGGTGACCTGCCCCGGGGCGGTCGGAGCGGAGCCGGGCGCGAGCAGCACGTCGACCCAGTAGCTGGTGGCGTTGTAGGCGCTGGTCGGGAACGTGCTCGTGGCGCCGTAGGCGTAGACGCCGTTGACGCTGGTGCCGTTGGCGACGGCGGTCAGTGGCCCATTGGTGACGGCGGAGCTGAATGCGCTCTGGCTCGCGGAGTAGTGGCCGTTCGGGGCCAGGTAGGAGGCCACATAGGTGGTGCCGGCGGTGATCGCGACGGGGCTCGAGAACAGCACGCTCTGCCAGCCGGATGCGCTCTCGGCGGAGAACGTGGCCTGCGCGAGCAGCGTCCCGCCCGCGGTCCACAGGCTGCCCACGTGCGTGCCGGTGTTCGCGGCCGATTTCAAGAACCGGATCCCGGTGATCGAGCCGTTCACCGTCGACGTGAACTTGACCCCGAGGTTGACCGCGGAGGTATCGCCGGAGTCGGTCTGGATCGGCGTCCCGGTGAAGTCGAAGATCGAGTCCTCCGGGACCACTGCGCTCGAGGCCGTTGACGCCGCGCCCGTGCCGACGCTGTTGGTCGCCTTGACCGTGAAGGTGTAGGAGCTGCCGTTCGTCAGCCCGGTCACCGTCGCCGACGTCGCGGAGCCGCTGTTGACGGCGAACGGGGTCTGGGCGGTCGAACCGATGAACGGCGTGACCGTGTAGCCTGTGATCGACGCGCCGCCGTTGCTCGCCGGCGCGGTCCAGCTGACCAGCGCCTGTGAGCTCGCCGGGCTCGCCGTCACGCCCGTCGGCGCACCCGGCACGCTGGTCCCGGCGAGCGTGACCGCGTTGGACTGCGCGGATGCGGGACCCGGGCCAGCGCCGTTGGTGGCGGATACGGTGAACGTGTAGGTGGTGCCGTTGGTCAGGCCGGTGATCGTGGTGCTGCTCGCCGGTGGGGATCCGGCGAGGACGGTTGCGGTCTGGGCGGTGGAGCCGATGTATGGGGTGATCGTGTAGCTGGTGATCGCGCTGCCGCCGTTGCTCGGAGCCGTCCACGAGACCGTCGCACCGCCGCTGCCGGCCGTCGCCGACACGCCGGTTACCTGCGCGGGCGCGCTGACCGGCGTGACGGAGTTGGAGGCGGCGGAGGCCGGGCCGGTGCCGACGCCATTGGTCGCCGCGACGGTGAACGTGTAGGCGGTGCCGTTGGTCAGGCCGGTGATCGTCGTGCTGGTCCCCGGGGGGGCGCCTGAGACGACGGTAGCGGTCTGGGCGATGGAGCCGATGTACGGGGTGATCGTGTAGCTGGTGATCGGGCTGCCGCCGTTGCTCGGAGCCGTCCACGAGACGGTCGCGCTGGCGTTGCCGGTCGCTGCCGACACGCCGGTGACCTGCCCCGGGGCGGTCGGAGCGGAGCCGGGCGCGAGCAGCACGTCGACCCAGTAGCTGGTGGCGTTGTAGGCGCTGGTCGGGAACGTGCTCGTGGCGCCGTAGGCGTACACCCCGTTGACGCTTGTGGCGTTGCCGACCGCGGTGAGCGGTCCGTTGATGACCGCGGAGGCGAACCCTTGCTGGCTGGCGGAGTAGTGGCCGTTGGGGGCCAGGTACGAGGCGACGTAGGTGGTGCCGGCGGTGATCGCGACCGGGCTCGAGAAGTTGACCGTCTGCCAGCCCGAGGCGGTCTCGCCCGAGAACGTGGCCTGGGCGAGCAGCGTGCCGCCGGCGGTCCACAGGCTGCCCACGTGGGTGCCGGTGTTGGCGGCGGACTTGAGGAACCTGATCCCGGTGACGCTCCCGTTCGCGGTCGAGGTGAACTTCACGCCTACGTTGACCGCCGTCGTGTCGCCGGAGTCGGTCTGGATCGGGGTGCCGTTGAAGTCGAGGATCGTGTCCTCCGGCGTGACCGCGGCCGAGGCCGTGGAGGCGGCGCCGGTGCCGACGCTGTTGGTCGCCGCGACGGTGAACGCGTAGGCGGTGCCGTTGGTCAGGCCGGTGACGGTCGCGGAGGTCGCCGAGCCGTTGCTGAGGACCGTTGGCGTTTGGGCGGTGGAGCCGATGAACGGCGTGATCGTGTAGCCTGTGATCGACGCGCCGCCGTTGCTGGCGGGCGCGGTCCAGCTGACGAGCGTCTGCGAGCTCGCCGGGGTCGCGGTGACAGCTGTCGGCGCTCCAGGCACCGTCGTGCCGCCTGTCGGTGTGACCGCGTTGGACTGGGCCGACGCCGCGCCTGTGCCGACGGCGTTGGTGGCCGATACGGTGAACGTGTACGCGGTGCCGTTCGTCAGGCCGGTGACGGTTGTGGAGGTGGCGGAGCCGTTGTTGACGGTGGTCGGGGTCTGGGCGGTGGAGCCGATGTAGGGGGTGACCGTGTAGCTGGTGATCGGGCTGCCGCCGCTGCTCGGGTCGGTCCAGGAGACGGTCGCGCTGGCGTTACCCCCGCTCGCCGACACACCGGTCGGCTGTCCTGGAACGGTGGCGCCGGGGCCCGGCTGGAACAGCACGTCGACCCAGTAGTTGGTGGCGTTGTAGGCGCTGGTCGGGAACGTGCTCGTACCGCCGTAGGCGTACACCCCGTTGACGCTCGTGGCGTTGCCGACCGCGGTGAGCGGTCCGTTGGTGACCGCGGACGCGAACCCTTGCTGGCTGGCCGCATAGTGGCCGTTGGGGGCCAGGTACGAGGCGACGTAGGTGGTGCCCGCACTGACCGAAACCGGGCTCGAGAAGAGCACGGTCTGCCAGCCCGTGGCCGTCTCGCTGGTGAACGTGGCCTCGGCGAGCAGCGTGCCGCCGGCACTCCACAGGCTACCGATGTGGGTGCCGATGTTGGCGGCGGACTTGAGGAACCTGATCCCGGTCACAGTCCCGTTCGTGGTCGACGTGAACTTCGCGCCGACGGTGACGGCCGAGCTGTCGCCGGAGTCGGTCTGGATCGGGGTGCCGTTGAAGTCGAAGACCGTGTCCTCGGGCGTGACGGTGCTCGACGCGGTGGAGGGCGCGCCGGTGCCGACGCCGTTGATCGCCGCGACCGTGAACGTGTAGGCGGTGCCGTTGGTCAGGCCGGTCAAGGTCGCGGAGGTGGCCGAGGCGTTGCTGACCGTCAGCGGTGTCTGCGCCGTCGAGCCGATGAACGGCGTGATCGTGTACGCCGTGATCGAGGACCCGCCGTTGTTCGCCGGCGCGGTCCAGCTGACGAGCGCCTGGGAGCTCGCCGGACTGGCGCTCACGCTCGTCGGCGCGCCGGGTACGTTGGCCGTCGCAGGTGTGACCGGGTTGGAAGCCGGCGATGCCGGGCCGGTGCCGACGCTGTTGGTGGCGGATACGGTGAACGTGTAGGTGGTGCCGTTGCTCAGGCCGGTGATCGTCGTGCTGGTTCCTGGTGGGGACCCGGCGAGGATCGTCGGGGTCTGGGCGGTGGAGCCGATGTATGGCGTGATCGTGTAGCTGGTGATCGCGCTGCCGCCGTTGCTCGGTGCGGTCCAGGAGACCGTCGCGTTGCCGTTGCCGGGCGTCGCCGCCACCCCGGTGACCTGCCCCGGGGCGGTTGGCGCGGAGCCAGGCGCGTACAGCACGTCGACCCAGTAGTTCGTGGCCACGTTGGTGCTCGTCGGGAACGTGCTGCTCGAGCCGTACGAATACAGGCCGTCGGGGCTGGTGGCGTTCCTGATCGCATGCAGCGGGCCGCTGTCGACGATGCCGCCGCCGAAGCCGGGTGGGGACGGGGGCGGGTAGAAGTATCCGGGGGTCGACGAGTAGTGGCCCTTGGGAGCGAAGTAGCCGGCGACATAGGTCGTGCCGGCGGTGACCGCGACGGGGCTCAAGAAGTTGACGGTCTGCCAGCCGGATGCACTCTCGTTGGTGAACGTCGCCTGCGCGAGCAGCGTCCCGGTGCTCGTCCACAGGCTGCCGACGTGCGTGCCCGTGTTGGTCGACGCCTTGTAGAAGCGGATTCCGTTGATGAAGCCATTCGAATCGGACTTGAACTGGAAGCCGACCTCGATCGAACCGGGGTCTCCTGCATCCGTGTTCAACGGCGTGAACGAATTCCCCCAGATCGAGCACGGGCAGTTGATCGTCACGGAGGTGGCGTCGGAGGGCGTCTCGATGTTGGCGCTGTCGTCGACCGCCCGCGATTCGATTGTCGTCTTCGGATACCCGTGCGCGACCCAGCTGTAGGACCAGCTGACGGTCGTCGCGGCGGCGGTGGTCAGCGTCGCCGGATGCCACGTCGTGCCTCCGTCGGTTGAGACCTCGACGCCGGCGACGACGCCTCCTCCCTTGTCGGTAGCGCTACCGGTGACCGTGACGGCACTTCCGTCGCTCAGCGAGGAGCCGGCGGTCGGGTTGGAGATCGTCGACGTCGGTGGGGTGGTATCGGTCGACCCGCTCGCGGGGACGAGACCGGCGATCAGCGTCGCGGGCTGGATGCCCATGTCCGCGAACAGGTTCACCGTGGCCTGCTGCATCGTCGGGTCCGGGTTGTTGCCGAGCGGATTGTTGGGGTCGAGGCCCCAGGCCCACTGGATCGTTCCGGCCCCGAACACCAGCGCCCCGCTCGGAGCGCGGTACAGCGTGAGGTGGTGCGTGACCGTCGCGTTGTCGTTCTCGTTGCTGCCGTAGTCGTTGGTGAACGCATGCGCGCCGCTGACCGTCGTGGAGGACATGTCAAATTCCCCACCGGGACGGAAGCCGTTGTCGGCGTCAACGTCCCATTCGTGCCCCAGCGTGTTCGAGTTCGGCGCGAGCGTCTGCGTCTGACCGGGACTCAGGCTCGCCACCGACGTGTTGCGCCAGAAGCGCAACTTGCTGTACTGATAGGGGACCGTGATGTCGGTCGTGCCGTAGTCGACCATCGAATACTGTCCGGTGACGGCGTTCTCGGGCTGGCCCCCGTCGGCCGGCGGGCTGAAGCGGGGATCGCGCCATGTTCCGGTCCAGGTCGGCGGGTCCTGCGGGTCCATCGGCTGGTTGAAGTTCGTCTCCTTGTAGGTGGTCAGCGTTCGGTAGGGAGTGTTGGATCCGTCGATGCTGTTCCCCCAGCGGGTCTTCCAGAACATCTCGTTGCCACTGAAGAACGCCAGGTTCACGCCCGCGGCGAGTGCGGCGGTGACGGCCGAGCGCTGCCCGGCCGACCAGTACTCGTCGTGTCCGCTGGACATGAAGAGCTTGTGGTTCAGCAACAGGGACGGGCTCGCCTCTACCTGGGACTCGCTCGTGTAGCTGACGTCGTAGCCGTTCTCCTCCAGGAAGCGGAGCATCGGATACTCGGCCCACCAGACGCCCGTCTCCTGCGACCCGAAGGTCGCGTTCGAGGGGATGAAGAACGGGCGGTTGTACGAGACGGCCGCTGCTCCCGTGTAGGTGTCTGAATTGCCGGGCGGGCAGTCCATAACGCACGTGTAGAGGCTGTTGCCGTCGTACTGGTTGTACGCCTCCCAGGTCGCGTCGGAGGTCTGCACGAGCATCGCCGAATGGCTCGCGTCGTTGCGCACGACGAACACGATGTGGCTGGCATCCCCGCTTGGGGCCGAGGCGTCGTCGCGCACGAGGTGCGCCACGTAGACGCCCGAGACGGCGTTTGCCGGAACCGTCCAGGACGCCGACACGCCCCAGTTTCCGCAGTCGACCTCGCCGGTCGAGGTGCTGACGAGACAGCCCGGCTGGTGCTGGGGCAACGACGCCGACGGCTTGATGTTCGCCTGGATCATGCGCGCCCCGTCGCCGCCGTAGTAGCCGAGTCGCAGGATGTCGATGTGGTACCCGGTCGAGGGGGTGCTGATCTTGAAGGACTCGGTCTGCCCGGCGTTGACGCTCATCGAGGTGGCGAAGCCGACGATCGACGGGTCATCGGGCGTGCCGGGTTGCCAGTCGCTGGGTGGATCTCCCGGGAGCGTGTTCTCACAGGCGACCGGATTCACGACCGGAGGGCCGCACGGGCCGGAGGCGAGCGCCGGAGCCGCCTTTGCGAGGCAGGCCAGGAGGAGTGCGAGAGCCAGGAGGGCGGTGCGCGCTAGGCGGGGCACGGCACGCGTAGCGAGAGGTGATGAAACCTCATCATGGCTAGCTGCACTGAGGCTCGAGCCGCCCACGGTCCTCCCTAAGCAACGTCTGCAGCCTCGGTCTCCTTCCGAGACCGAGGGTGCGTTCATAGGCCGCGAGCAGCTGCTCTTCGGACCGCTGCCACGACAGGACCTGCTCCACGCGCTCGCGCCCGAGCGATCCCATGCGGCTGCGCCGCTCGGGATCTTCGAGCAGCTCATCGATTCGCGCCGCGAACGAGGCTGCCTGATTCGGCGTCGCGTACAGCGCTGCTTCGCCCGCGGACAGCCGCGACTCAGCCAGGTCGAACGCGACGATCGGGCGCGACATCGAGAGGTACTCGGCGAGCTTGACCATCGTTGAGACGTCGTTCAGAGGGCTCTTGGGCTCCGGTGACAGGCATACGTCGGCGCTCGAGAGCAGCCGCGTGATCGCCCCGTCGTCCAGCCAGCCGGTGAACTCGACGAGGTCCGCGATGCCGAGCTGTAGCGCGAGGCGCTCCAGCTCCGGCCTGGCCTCACCCTCGCCGGCAAACACGGCGTGCCAGTCGGTCCTGCGCGAGGCGAGCTCGGCCAGCGCGCGGAGCGCGTAGTCGACTCCATCCTGGGGCGCCATCACCCCGAGGTAGGCGAGCAGCAGCGGCTTGCCGCGCTTCAGCGAGGCGTCGGGAGCGGTCGGCTTGAATCGCCGCGTGTCCGGCCCGTTGCGGACGACGAACACGCCGTCCGGCGACTTGCCTGCCCGCGTCAGCGCGATTCGCCTGTAGGACTCGTTCGTCGCCAGCACGGTGTCCGCGGCGCGCAACGCGATTCGCTCGACCGACAGCGTGGCCCGGTGGGCCAGCGGATGCCCGTCGCCGAACCGCGTCAGGAACAGCTCGGGAGTGAGGTCATGGTGGTCGAACACCAGTCGCGCGCCGCGACGCAGCGCGGGCGCTGCGGCGAGGAACATGAAATCGGGCGGGCTGCAGACGTGGACGACGTCGAACGAGCCATCGCGGGACACCCGCCGGACGGCGCGCCAAGCCTGCCACAGCGCGGCGCCGTACTCGCGTGCGTATCCGGGCAGTCCTCCGGAGGCGAACCGCAGCGGGAAGCGATGGATCTGCACGCCGTCGCGCAGTTCGAAGCGGGCCCGCTCGCCGCCCGCGCGCTCGCCTTCGTCGCCCTGCGGACACACGACCACGACCTCGCATCCCGTCTGCACGAGCGTCTGCGAGATCGCCCACACGCGCCGGTCCGAAGGGATCGACTCGTTCTCGTTGACGACCAGTACTCGGGCGCGCATCAGAGCTCAAATCCTGTGTCTGACGCCCACCACACGGACGCTCCGTGCCCGAGGCCCTCACCGGCTTGCACGTCCGCCGGGGGCATCGGCGTCCGGGCCCTCCACCAGCCGGCGACCTCGCGCGGCAGCGCGTGCCAGCAGTCGCGCTGGCCGGCCAGGTAGATCAGGAAGTCCTCGTACTGGCGCAGGCGCTCAGATGAATTCAGATAGTCCGGGTGCGTGTTCAGGTTGACGAGGCCGTGGTTGGCGATGATCCAGTCGCTCTTGCGCACCCAGAGCTCGATCGAGTGCTGCCGGAGCACCTCCCAGAGGGTGTGGTCCTGCACGAGCGTCATCGGAAGCTCGACCACGTCGCCGAACAGGAATGGCAGGATCGAGCAGCAACCGCCCGGCTGCGGCTCGAATGGATCCGTGTCCGGGTAAGAGCTGTCGTACAGGCAGCCCAGCTCGTGCATCCAATCGGCTCGCCGGTGGGTGGCGGGAGACCGGAACCCGACCGCCCCCCAGCTCTCGAGATACGCGTGGATCTTCGGCAAGTCGTCCAGGAATCGGCTGCGCGTCTGGAACAGCTTGCCGTCGTGATTGATCCCGTGCAGCCCGATCTCGCATCCAGCGTCGCGCAGTTTCTCGAACGTCCCCGGCGGGATCCGGTAGTCCTCGGCGACGAAGTTCCACGCCGAGCGCAGGCCGTGGCGCTGCTCGACCTCGAGCACGCGCTCGATGTTGTCGATCCCGGCAGCGCCCTCGACGTCGTGCGTGAGTACACATGCCGCGCGCCATGGACGTGGCCACAGGCCGACGAACGGCAGCCGGTCCGCTCGGGCCTCGATCAGCGCCGCACGCACGCCCTCGTGGAGCTGGTCGACGAGGATCGGCTCGATCGGCCATGCCGGAAACGCTCGCTGTGCCTGACGCCTCGCGTACGCGCGGCGGAGCGTCAGCTGCATCCCGCGGGGGATCAGTGGCTTCACCCTGTAGTAGAGGGTTAAGGCTGGGTTGCGGCCGGGCTCACCCAGGTAGTGCTCGCACTGGTAATGCCGGGGATCGAACTCGTTCCAGGGAGCGAGAACGTCGTAAGCGCGGTCACCCGCCGGCAGCGATTGAATGCTCACGGTCGGATCGGTCCTCACCCGAAGTGTCGGTATAGGGCCAGGCCGGCGAGGCGTCCTGTCATCGCGGGAGTCCGTGTGATCAGCGTTCGGGCGAGGCTGGGGACGCCGCTGCCGGCCGTCTTTGGCCGCCGCGACAGCGCGGTGTAGACGAGCTCGCGCTCGTCGCCGCCCCAGCCTCGCTTGAACGACCGCAGCCCCTCGTTGTCCAGATCGGTTCGACCGAGGTCCAGCGCCGTGGCCCCGTGCTGGCATCCCCAGCGAATCGACTCCATGAAGATCGCGTGGTTCGGGCGCTTGTTCAGATGTTCGGGCGCGGAGGCTCCGTACTTGTAAGTCAGGGTGTCCCCCCAATTGAGGTACAGCGCCGCGGCCACCGGTTGATCGTCTGAGACAGCGAGCAGGACGAATCCGAGCCCGGCGTCGAACAGGCGAGCGAAGCGCCGGATGAACCGCCGTGGCTGTGTCGGCACGCCCTGGCGCTGCCGCGTCCGGAGATGCAGGCGGTAGAAGGCATCCAGCTCCTCGACGCCGGTCCCGCGGCGAACCTCGATGCCTTCGCGTGTGGCTCGCGTGATCCCGCGCCGAACGTTGCTGACGAACCTGGACCTGACCGCGTCGAGGTCCTGCCCGAGCGGAATCTCATGGTGATAGAAGCCCTTGCCGCTGACAGGCAGGCCCGGCGCAGCGGCGCGCACCTCGATGTCGATGCCGAGCCGCTCGTGCTCCTCGCGCAGCGAGGCCAGGAGCAGCTGGCGTGCATGATCGCTGGCGGTGGCGTCGAACGCGAACGGGCAGAGGTCCGAGAACGGCAGGGCGACGAGGCGGTTGCCCGTCAGCCGGCTGCGCACATGCGCCAGCGGCAGGCCCGCGACGATCCGCTCGTCCGAGTCGACCACGCAGTGAGCCAGCATCCGGTAGCCATACTGCGCGTGCAGCAGGCGCAGCCATTCGACGTGATGGAAGATCGTGGCGTTGGGACTCGTCGCGACGAAGGTCTGCCACCGCTCGTCGGCAAGAGGGTCGATCGTCGTGCTGCGCAGGGTCATGGCGTCGTCCTACAAACGAGCGCCGTGCGGGATTTCTCGCAGTCGGCCATCTGGCGTTCAGGCCACCGTCCCGCAAGACGTGCGGCCCGGATTCCGTTAACACACCGTGCGGTCTGCGCTTCCACGCGTCAAGGTCATCGTGCCCTGCTACCGGTACGCCGGGCTCTTGGAGGGGTGCGTTGGCAGCGTCCTGGGCCAGGAGGGTGTCGACGTGCGGGTGCTCGTGATCGACGACTGCTCGCCGGATGACACTCCCGAGGTTGCCGCGCGCCTGTGCGCCCGCGACGAGCGCGTCCAGTCGGGGCGCCACGGCGTGAACGTCGGGATGATCCCGACGTTGAACGAGGGACTCGAGTGGGCCGAGGACAGCGACTACACGGTGGTGCTGTCCGCCGACGACCTGCTTGTTCCGGATTGCCTGCGCCGCGCCGTCGCGGTGATGGGCGCGCATCCGGAGGTCGGCATGGTGTACGGACGAAGCCTGTACGCCTACGAGGGCCGGCCGCTGCCCACCACGTACGGGCGGTGGCGCGGAACCGACGTCTGGTCCGGGTACGACTGGGTCCGGGCACGCTGCCGCTCCGGCTACAACTGCATCTCCTCGCCAGAGGTCGTGACGAGGACGACCGTCCAGCGAGCGGTCGGCGGCTATGACCCCGCCTGCTACCACACGAGCGATCTGCAGCTGTGGCTGCGGGTCGCAGCGGTTGCCGATGTCGCGTACATCAGGGGCGTCGGGCAGGCGATCTACCGGATCCAGCCTGATGGAATGCTCCGCAGCGCCGACACGCCGATCGTCGATCTCAGCGAGCGCCGGCTGGCCTTCGATTCGTTCTTCGCCGGCGGCGGTGCCCAGCTCCGCGATGCTCAGCGGCTCCACGAGATGGCCTGCCGTTCGCTTGCTCGCCAGGCGCTGTGGCAGGCCAGCCGCGCGATCGACCGCGGCCGGGCGAGCGGACCCGATGCGCTGCCCGTCGAGGAGTTGACGGCGTTCGCCCTGGACGTCTATCCGCGCTCCAGACGGCTCGCCGAGTGGCGCGGCCTGCGCTTGCGCCGGGCGATCGGCGAGGGCCGCTCGCGCTGGTTCCTGCCGTTCGTCGCGACCGGCTCCGCCCACCGCGCCAAGACCCACGCCCTGAAGCTGCGCTGGAAGCTCAAAGGGATCTGACGCGGCGCCCAAGTGCTGCGCGCATGCGGCCGGCCAGCTCGCGACGAACCCAGCGGCGATAGGCGGGGTCCTCAACCCGCGGCGCGCCGGTCGCGACGGCTTGTAGATAGCCGCCGAAGAACGCGAGACCGGAGACACCTCGTGGGCGTTCGAAGCCCGTCTTGATCGCGCGCAGCGCCACCCACGGGAGTGGGAAATGCAGCATGTAGAAGCTCTTGCCGTACCGGACCTTGCCGCGCAGCACGCCGTCAGCCGAGGCAAGCGGACGGTGATGCCAGCCGACCAGCTCGGGCAGCGACCGGGTCTTGAATCCACGCATGCGCGCGTAGACCTCGTCGATCGTGTCCCAACCGAGTCGCTCCTCGATCCCGCCGATCGCCTCGAAGCATGGACGCGAGTAGCACTTCAGCGCGCCGCGGACGTGGTAGTCGTACGGGAACGGGTCAAGCGTCCATCCCGCGGGCGACGGCTCGAGCAACACACCGCCCGCCAGTCCGAGGCTGGGGTCGCCGGCGAATTCGCTCAGCAGCAGCTCGAAATACCGCGGCGGCAGCTCGATGTCGCCGTCGAGCTTGGAGATGTGCGTATACGTCTGCCACGGCATGCTCGACAGGGCAGCGTTGAACGCGCACGCTTCGGCCGCGACGGCCAGTCGATCGGGAACCTGGCGCGCGGCGCCGCTCGAGCTCTGCACATGCATGAACGGAAGCTGGCCGGCGAGCTCCGCGAGGATCTCGGGGGTCGCGTCGGTGGAGTTGTCGTCGATCACCAGCCACGCGTCGGGTGGCCGCGTCTGCGCTGCGAGCGCCCGCGCCACGCGAGCGATGTGATTGGCCTCGTTTCGGACCGGGGAGATGACGAGCAAGCGCTGGCTCATCGCGGCGCCTGCCTCGGAAACGGTGCGGCCGCGCGGTCCAGAACGACCGAAAGAGCGCGTGTTTCGGCGCTGGCTCGGGCGGCCAGGGCAGGGCGCACGGGGCGCAGGGCGCCGAACGCGAGGGCGCGAGTCATGTGGCGCACCGCCACCGCCGCGCGCATCAGCGTGGCCTTGCGCGCGCCGAGGTGCTTGCGCGCAAACAGGAGCCGCGAGTAGCTGAGCTGGGCGAGCAGCTCGGCGCCGTAGTGATCGCTCTTGTGGTGGACGATGTCCATCACCGGCAGGTGGCGGACATCCCATCCCGCGCGCCGGCAGCGATAGCACCAATCCGTCTCCTCGGAGTACAAGAAGAACCGCTCGTCGAGCGGGCCGACATCGCGCACCGCCTCCGCGCGCGCGATCAGGAACGCACCGCACAGCCAGTCGGCGGAGCGCTCCGCTCGGTACCCGTGGGCGTCGGAGTAGATCTCTCCCCAGCCGCACAATTCGGTCAGCCGACCGGGTGCGAGGGCCTCTCCGAGCGTTCGCCACGGGCTCGGATCGCGGCGGATCGAGTAGTCCAGCGAGCCGTCGGGCGCGCGCTGCATGACGCTCGCCATCCCCACTTCGGGGCGCTTGTCCAGCGCCGAGACGAGCGCAGCGAACGTGCCGCTGAGGACCTCCACGTCGGGATTGAGGAGCAACACGTAGCGCCCGCGGGCCTCGCGCAGCGCGCGATTGTTGGCCGCCGCGAAGCCGGCGTTCTCGCCGCGGATGACGTGCACGTCGGGCCACTCGCGTTCGATCGCCTCAGCGGTCGGCTCGTGCGATCCGCTGTCGACGACGTACCACTCGACGCCGATCGAACCGACCGCAGCATGCGCTCGGCGAAGCGTCCTCAGCGCGAGCTCGGTGCGGTTGTGGGTCACCACGATGACACTCAGGTCGGGCTGTCCGGGAGTCTCATGCATCACCGAAAGCAACGCGCACGCGGGGGGATTTCTCGCTCATGGCGGTCGTCGGAGGAACAACTTCGTAAAGATCGGATTAGCGCACAAGTTGCCCCCGGCAGGTTTCGTTAGATGGGCATGGAGTTCGCTATCGCAATCAGAAAGCTTCTGCGGCACAAGCTCGCCATCGCCATCGGCGTGCTCGTCGCAGGCGCGGCCGGGATCCTGTCCGTCTACAACCTCAACGGCACCTCGCTCGTCGCGAAGACCGGAGTTCAGCACTCCACCGCCAGCACCCAGGTGCTCGTCGACGCGCCGTCCTCAGCGCTGGCCGACCTCGCTTCCCAGGGAGCCGGGACACCCTTGCAGAGCCTGGCGACGACGCTCGCGAACTTCGCTCCGAGCCAAG
The DNA here is from genome assembly GCA_937888775.1 of uncultured Actinomycetes bacterium. The sequence continues at coordinate 24,366 of CALAQT010000541.1, forward strand.
CCGTGCTCAACCTGATCGGCCCGGCCGCCGGACTCACGGGCGGGCAGCTGTACGCGGAGGGGCCGGTCTCGCAGAACCTGCCGCGCACCGTGCAGGAGCCGACCGACCTGCAGCGCAACATCCAGATCTCGGGCGAAGCGGCTCCGTTCCGGCTGCAGTTCAACTCGGACCCCAACCTCCCTGAGATCGGGATCTACGCTCAGGCTCCGACGACCGCCGAGGCGATCAGGCTGGCGAACGCCGCCGTCACCGGGCTGACCGAGTACCTCACTCAGCTCCAGCAGGCCGAAAAGGTCTCAGCGAGCAACCGGGTCGTGCTCCGCCCGCTCGGACAGGCGACCGGCGGTGTCGATGCGCCGAGCGCGAGCAAGACGCTAGGACTGATGGCTTTCCTCGGCGTGTTCGTGCTCTGGTGCGCGATGATCCTGGTCGGCGAGCGCTTGCTTGCGACCTGGCGGATAAGCGCGACGTACGCGCCCGCAGGCACACCTCCCGCAGGCACACCTCCCGCAGGCACACCTCGCTCGCGCGAGCGTCTCAGGACCAAGCAGCGCGAGTCAAGGGCCGTCAAGCGATCGGCCAACGGCGCGACGTCGGCCGAGCCGCTCGATGAAGATTTCGCCGCGGAGCACAACGGCTTCGCTGAGGAGCTGGGTCACGCCCGGCTGGCGTCGGTCGTCGCCCGCGCAGAAACCGCAGACGATTCCGACTGACGATGTCGGCAATCGCAAGCGGCGCCGGCGAGAGGATGCTGCCGGCGCGCTTCGTTCCGCTGCCCGCGGAAGCACGTAGGCAAGACGCGTTCCCGCACACGCGGCGACGGCTGCCGTGGATGCTCGCCGGCTTCCTCGCGCTGCTGTTCCTGGTTCCGATCGACTCCACGCATCTGAAGATCCATCTGCCGGTCGACTCCCACATCGACCGGTTCGCGATCCTCGCGATCGTCGCTGCGTGGTTCTGGCTCGGAGGTGACCAGCGCACGTTTTTCAATCCGCGGCGCTCGAAGCTGTTCATCACCTTCGCCGCGCTGTTCACTGCGGCCACGATCGCCAGCGTGGTCCTCGACGGACCGCGGATCATCAACCTCAGCGAACTGACGCTGGCCGAGAAGCACCTGGCGACGCTCGCCGCGTTCCTGGTTGTCGGTTGGTTCACCTTGACCGCGGTCCGCCGCGCGGACCTACCCGGCCTGGCCAGTTACCTGATCGGCCTTGGGTGCCTGACGGCGCTCGGCGTCCTGATCGAGCGCCGCACCGGCTACAACGTCTTCTACAACTTCAGCGAGATGATCCTCAAGCCGATCGCGACGGTCGCGCCGGCGCCCACGAACATCCATCCGGCGTTCGGCACCGACGGCCGCGCGGTCGTCGTCGGACCGACCATCCACGGCCTTGCGGTCACCGCGCTGATGACGATGGTGATGCCGTTCGCGCTTGTGCGGATGCTCGATGCGAAGGAACGCAAACCGCGGCTGATGTACGCCGCGGCGTTCCTGCTAATGCTCGCCGGAGCCATCGCGACAGACAAGAAGACCGCGGTCGTCGTTCCGTTCGCGATCGTCGCGTACGTGACCTTCTACCGGCCGCGTCAGATGATGAAGATCGTCCCGATCGGCCTGATCGTGCTCGTCGGGATCGTGCATTTCGCCTCGCCTGGCGCGCTCGGGTCGATCTTCGACAAGAAGCAGGCCGTCAACAGCAACTCGACCCTGCATCGCCTGGGGGATTTCTCGAGCGTGGTGCCGGACATCCTTGCCCATCCCGTCATCGGCCGCGGATTCGGCACGCTCAACCCCGACCAGCCGACGATCTTCCGGATCAACGACGACGAATACGTCGATGAGATCTGGCAGGTCGGGATCGTCGGCCTGCTCGCATACGTCGGGATGATCATCGCCCCAATTCTCGTCGCGCGCCGTGCGATCCGTGGGCGTGATCCCGCGATGTGCTCGCTCGCGCTTGCCACCTCGGCGGGGTGCGTCGCCTACCTGGTGGTCAGCGCCCTGTTCGACGCGATGTCCTTCCCGCAGGCGCCGTACATGTTCTTTATAGTCGCGGCGCTGGCCACGGTCGCGTCGAGCAAGGGAGAGGACGACGACGAGGACGCGCCGAGAGCGCGCTCACCGCGTCGTCCCGGTCGAGCACGTCGCGCGCGCTCCTACGCCACGGCGGAGATGTCGTGAGTACCGGCGTCACGGCCCCGCGCGCTCCATCGACCGCACGGCTTCCGCTGGTGCGCAAGCTGCGCACGAGCGTCGAGTTGTTCCGCAGTCATTGGGCGGCCACCCGGGGCCACGACGACTTCTCGTGGGTGTTCGACGACATCGCCGCCTACGATCAGCTGCTGCGCCGCCACGGCGCGGTCAGCCTCGAGCGGGCCCGCGTGCTCGAGATCGGCTATGGCGCCCGTCCGTTCCGTCTGATGGCGCTGCACAGCATGGGCGTCGATGCGGAAGGAGTCGACGCCGAAGCGCCGATTCTCGATGGCAAGCTGCGCGAGTTCGCCGCGGCGTTTCGGGTCAACGGCTTCGAGCGGGTGCTGAAGTCGACGGTCAGGCACGTGGTGTTCGACGCGCGCGAGCGCAGGGACTTCAGAGCCGCGCTGCAGGCCCGAGGACGCTCGCTGGCCGTCCGGCGGGAGCGCTTTCACGTGATGGACGCCGCGGCGTTCAAGCCCGCGGAAGGATACGACCTGATCATCTCCGAGGACGTTTTCGAGCACATCGCCCTGCCGTCGCTCACGGTCCTGGTCTCGAACATCGCGCGCTGGCTGCGGCCGGGAGGGATTGCGCTGATCAGGCCCAACATCTTCACCGGGATTACGGGCGGTCATGCACTGGATTGGAGCCGGCATTCGTTCACCACGCCCGGGCTTCAGCGGAGCACCGAGCCCTGGGATCACCTCCGCTCGCGCCGCTACGTACCGAACACGTTCCTGAACGAGCTCACCCGCGATCAATACCGCGAGCTGTTCGCCGCCGAGTTCTCGATTCTCGAGGAACACGTCGCCCAGGCCGAGCTGGGACGCGAGTTCCTCGATCGTGCTCTCGCGCGCGAGCTCGCAGGGTGGTCGGACGACGAGCTGTTCAGCAACCAGGTGCGCATGGTGCTGCGCCGGCGCCCGCGCGAGCAACCCGCTTAACAGGTTTGCGCCCCGCGGGTACTCGCCCGCGGGGCGCAGGTTTACGGCGCGGCGGGCGCTCCTACATGCCCGCGGATGCTCCGTTGTTGTCCCAGATGTTGCCGCTCCAGGTTGTCTGGTTGGACTCGAAGTAGACACCGAGCCCGTACTGTCCGCCGCTCGAGTAGTAGATGGTCGAGAAGCGGTTGCCCGTGACCGTCTGCGGGCCAGTAGCGAAGCTACAACCCCCGTTGCCGGTCGGGCCATAGACCACGTAGTCACCGCCAGCCATCAGGTTGTTCGTGATCGTCTCGCTGGTAACCGGACCGCCCCAGCAGGTCACGAACACCGCTGCCGTCTGGTCGTGCGGGTTCAGCAGCGTGTTGTGGTTGATCGTGATCGACCCGGCGCCGCCGTCGTAGGCCACCGGCTCGTAGTGGTCGCTGGGGATGTTGGCGTTGTCGATCCAGTAGAAGTCCGCGAGCGTCCCGCTGCCGTGGAGGATGTCGTCCAGGCATGTGCCGTAGTCACGCTCCATCGTCAGCTGATCGCCCGACTCATTCATGACGCCGGCGAACAGCGATCCGCCCTGGCAGTTCGAACCCTGCATCGTCGTGTCCTCGACGACTGTGCCGCTGACGCCGCTCTGAATCATGATCGCGGACACGCCGTTGAGCTGGCCGTTCCCGGTCGTGATCTTCGTGTCCTTGATCGTCACGTTGTTGGCCGTGACGGTGATCGTGCCGTTCACGCTCAGGTCAGAGATCGTCTCGCCAGGCGTGCCGGCGGTGATCGAACCAGAGCTCGTCAACTGCGTGCCCGCGGGCACGCCCGAGTTGGTCGCGTCCGGGTAACCGCACGCGCTCGGATTGGCGATGCAGTTGGTCTGCGTCCCGCCACCGCCGCCGCCGGAGCTTGCGGCGGCGATCGCGGCGCTCGCGCCGGAGGTGGCCGAGGCCGATCCGCCGCCGTTTGAGGCGGTGACGACGACGCGGATGGTGTGGCCGACGTCGCCGCTGGTGAGCGTGTAGCTGTTCGCGTCTGCGGCTCCGCTGATCCCGGTGCAGCCGGCGCCTGAGCCGTTGCAGTCCTGCCAGTTGTAGCTGTAGCCGGTGGGGCTACCGGTCCAGGACCCGTTGGAGCTCGTCAACGTGTCGCCTTGCGTGGTGGTGCCGCTGATCTGCGGCAGAGCCGTGTTCGACGGCGCCGTCGGTGCGGTCGCACTCACGACCACGTCGTGCTCGACGGTCGCACTGCGCCCGTTCGCGTCGGTCACGGTGAGCACGGTGTACTTCGTGCCCGCGTCACTGAACGCGTAGTTGACGCTCTGGCTCGATCCAAATGGCCACGTGCCGCCGCCGGGCGGATCGTCCGCCCATGCGTAGGAGCATGGAGTCGCCGAACAGGTCGAGCCTGAGGCGTTGAAGTGCGCTGACTGTCCGGTCACGGGGCTGCTCGGCGAATCGGTGAACGCCGCCGTCGGTCCCGCGGGAGGCGGTGGCGAATCCGAGCTCGTGGTCGTCGTCGTCGTGGGCGGCGGATCGGTGCTCGAGACCTTGCCGACCGCATATGCCGAGATCGGGCAGGTGTTCCACTGTTGCCCGCTGGTCCACGAGGAAGGGAGCGCGCTCAGGCCTAACTGAGCGGAGGTCTCACTGTTGCACGGGCCGCCAGTACGGTCGCGGAAGAACAGGGTGCCGTAGCGCCCGAGCACCGCCACGCAGTAGGTGCTTCCGGCGCTCACCGAGGTGGAGCGGAGGGTGACCGTGTCCCACGCGCCGCGGCTGGGGTAGGAAACAGAACCCGCTGCGAGCAGGGACCCTGGGTGTCCGCCGTTGTCGGCGTACAGGCCGGCGAACAACGTCCTCGCCGAGTTGTGGGAGTCGACGTAGATCCTGATCGACGTGACGGTGGCCGCGCTCTGGCTGCTGAACGGGAACGCCTCCGCCAGGCCGGCGGTATCGAAGGAGACCGTCCGCTCGACGGCCTGATCCCCGAACAGCACAGAACCGGTGGCGGCCGCGGTAGTTCTCCTGGCCGGGGAGTGCGTCCGCGACGGTTTGCGGACGGTCCGCTTGTGCTTGTGTCCGCGTCCCTTGTGCCGCGCATGCTTGTGGATGACACGCGAGTTGTGACCCGCGTGTGAGTGTGTGATCGACGAGCGTGTCGATCCCCATGCCACGCTTGCCGTAGCCGATAGGCACAGCAAGCAAACAATTGCAATACGCCGCATTCCGGTCCCTCTCGCCTAGTGACTCAGTGCGGCTGCTATGGACGCCGATGGAGGCGGCTGTAAGTCGTCCGGGAGGGGCGTCGGGCAAACGTCCACCAGCTAGTACAAGCGTCGAGTCGCGGTCAGTAGTTACCGCTGAGGGGAACGACCGTAGTGCACCCCGAAAGGTTTTTAATCCGGCGCGTCCCGCGGACACAGTGCGTCCAGGGAGGGCTGGACACCTCTGATCTGAACGAGGCGGCCGGTTGTGCGCGTCCAGTCGGCGACCGGGCGCGATTAAGTGACCGACGCTTGACCCGGCCCGTGACGGGCGGTGCTCACGACGCGCCGCGCAGGCTCAGCACGGCGGGGACGGTTCGCAGCAAGATCCACAGGTTCAGCCAGACCGACCGCCGGCGAACGTATTCCGCGTCGAGCGCGATCATCTCCTCGAGCGTGAGCTCGGAGCGGCCGCTGACCTGCCATAGACCGGTCAGACCCGGCTTGACCGCGAACCGCACGAACCAGTGCGCCGGGTAGTGCTCGACCTCGTAAGCGATCGGCGGACGCGGGCCGACCAGCGACATCTCGCCGCGCAACACGTTCCACAGTTGCGGAAGCTCATCGAGGCTCGACCGCCGCAGGAGCCGCCCGACGCGTGTCACCCGGTCGTCTGAGGAGAGCTTGAAGCGCGGCTTGCCCTCGGTCTTCGGCGGTTGCTCTCCGGCGATCAGGCTGAGCACGAATTCACGGTGGACGTCGTGGCTGACGCCTTCCCGCATCGTGCGGAACTTGTTGACCGTGAACGTGGCCAGACTGCGGCCGAAGCGGCGCTGGCGGAACAGGACGGGCCCCTGGGACTCCAGGCGGATGGCCACCGAGATCACGAGCAAGATCGGTGCGAGCAGGATCAGCAACAGCGCCGCCACGACCACGTCGAGCGTGCGGCAGGCCGCATCGGCGGCGCGGGGCTGACGGTCTGCGTACGCCCCGTGCTGCGCGGCTTCTGATCGATTAATTGCTGCTGTGCCCACGTCTGCCACCTTGCCTGATCAACGTCCAAGGTCGCGGACAAATTGCACCCGGAAGTGACACTTACGCCGGCGGCACCGGCCGCCGCGTCGTCTCCCGACAGCGCAATGGCCAGCGGCGAGATCCTCGCCGCTGGCCACCGGTTCCTGCAGTTGCTGGGCGAGCGCAGGACCGCCCCCCAGCGATTACAGCGTCAGGATGCCCAGCTCACCGACTGCTGCTCGTAGAAGGCGCCGTCGGCTCCGCCTATCACCTTCGCCGGAATCGACTGGGTCAGGACGTGAACGGCACCTAGGACGCGCAGCCGCGGTGGCGCGTACGCCATCTGGGCTTTGTCCGTAACTGACTTCACTGCGGTCCCCTTTCTCTTCTCCCCGTACCGGGGAGACTTGTACACGGGATTATCAATACGCTCCGGCGCCATCGCAATGACCGAGCGGACCACATCGGGTGTTCAGGACTTGAACGCAGAACACCGGCCACGCGGCGCATACGGGTTTCAGCTGACGGGCGTCCCGGCGGCGCGGGAGCTGCTGGTCGAGGCGCCGTCGCATTGGCCGCGCCTGGATCTCGAGGTCTGCATCACCTCGGAACCCGAGCCTCCCGGCGACCACGTCGACGACGAGTTTGCAGTGCTGCGGCTCCGGTCGGGCGGCTCGGCGCGAATCGAACGCGGTGCCGGCTGCGCCACGTTCATGCTCGGTCAACGGCCGTCGGACGGGGCGCTCGTCCATCCGCACCTCGCCTCGGTCGCTGTGGTCGCGGCGCACTGGCTCGGCCGGGAGACGTTTCACGCGGGCGCGTTCCTGGCGGGCGGCGGGGTCTGGGGAGTGCTCGGCGACAAGGAGGCCGGCAAGAGCTCGCTGCTCGCCTCGCTGGCGCTCGCGGGCGTGCCGGTCGTCTCCGACGACATCCTGGTGCTCGACCAGATGACGGCGCTGGCGGGACCGCGTTCGATCGATCTGCGCGCCGGCGCGGCCCGCCATCTGGCGGTCGGTGAGGCGGTCGGGGTGATGGGTACGCGCGAGCGCTGGCGGCTCGTGCTCGGCCCGATCGCCGCCGAGGCGCCAATGCGCGGCTGGGTGCTGCTGCGCTGGGACACCGACACCGGGGTGCGCGCGCTGAGCGGGTCCGAGCGCCTGATCAAGTTGGCCGCACACCGCGGGGGGCGCCTGTACCCGCCCGAGCCTGGATTGCTGGTGGCTCTGAGTGCGCTTCCCGTGCTCGAGCTGCGGCGCCCCCAGAGCTGGGAGTCAGGCAGGGATGCGATCGAGCGGTTGCTCGAGGCGGTCGGCTGAGGCGAGCCACACCGACTGCAACAGCGAGAACGAATTCGCCGCGGGCCGCTCCCGCGACCAATGCTCGGCCAGTGCTGCGGGCTCGACCCACTGCTCCGGTACGCCGCGGCCGTCCCATCGCCGCACGAATGCACGCGTGCGCTCGGTCCAGAACGCCTCGTTGAAGTTCGCCTTCGACGCCCGGTTACAGACCTCCTCGGGCAGCACCTCCCCGAACAGCCGTCGCATCCCCTCCGTGCGGCCGGCGAATCCGAGCGGGGCCGCGTCGCGCGCCACGGCCGCCCACAGCTCGGGGCTGAGCAGTGGATGCGCTAGCAGCACGTCGTGATCCGCGGCGAGCAGCGACATGCCGGCCGTCCCCGACGCGATGTAGCGCGCGCGCAGCGTGAACCCCAGCCGCGCGGCGAGCCCTCGCGGCTGGCTGACGCTCCAGTCCGCGAGCGCGGCGCTGGC